>CAZMAI010000030.1:0-5038 GCA_964564195.1 uncultured Anaerolineales bacterium
CTCGACGCGGATGATCTGGCAGCGGAGCTGGCCGACGAGCTGGCGGATGAACTGGCCGAAGAGCCAGAGGCCTGAGCGCTACATCCAGCGGTTTGGAAAGACTATACCAGCGCCCGGTGAGGGCTTGAGGGGGCATTGTGTCAGACGATTACAGACGACGTAACAGTGATAGCCGTGACAGCCGCGACGACCGTTCGGGCGGCGATTCGCGTGGTGGCCGCTCGTACTATTCGCGTGGCGGCGGAGGCGGGCGCAGCGGCGGCCGCGGCCGGCGCCGTAAGGTATGCCAGTTCTGCGCGGACAAGGCCGAGTCCATTGACTACAAGGATGTGCGCATGCTGCAGCAGTATGTCTCGCGCAGCGGTGCCATCAATGCACGCCGGCGCACGGGTACCTGCGCCAAGCATCAGCGGATGCTCACCCGCGCGATCAAGCGTGCGCGGCATCTCGCCATGCTGCCGTTCGCACCCAGCCACAGCCGCTAAGCTGCAACTGGCGCGACCGCTGAAGTGAATCTGATCAGGGCATGGGATCGCGCATCCTGTGCCCTCGTTTTTTACCAGGCCTCTGGAGGAGAACACCATGGCCAAAAGGGTACAACAGCCGCGCCAACCAAACCGCCGGCACATCTCGCGCCTGGAGCAGGAGCGCCGCCAACGGCGTTACTTGATCATCGGTGCGGTCGTCACCTTTGCGCTCGTGCTGGCATTGCTGGCCTGGGGGCTCGTGGATAACTATGTGCTCAAGCCTGCCCGGCCGGTGGCCACCATTGGTGATGAGATCATTCGCACCAGAGATTACCAGAAGCTGTTGCAGTATCGTCGCTTTGACTCGCAGATGTATCTGGAGACCCTGCAACAGCAGCGTAACCAGTATGCTGGTGTGGAGGACTATGCCTTCCTCCTGGACTATATCGATCAGCAGATCAGCTCGGTACAGCAGAGCTACGCAATGTTACCCACGACCGTGCTCGACCAGATGATCAAGGATGTCATCATCCGTCGCGAAGCTGCCAGTCGTGGCATCACGGTGAGCGATGATGAGGTCCAGCTGCTGCTGGAGCAGCAGTTCGGCTATGACCGCAATGCGGGGGACGTGGCAGAGGCGGCGGCCGAGGTCGTGGCGACACTGCAGGCGGAAGAGACGGCCATTGCCGTTCCGACCGTGGCGCTCTCCTCCGAAGGCGGCCTATCAGCGACAGCCGGCGTGACTGCCACCCTGCCGGTGACGCCCACCGCGACGCCGTACCCCACCGAGGTCCCAATGACTGAGGACGAATTTACCGAAACCTCTACGCACTTTTTCGATACCATCGAGACTGAGGTGGATTTCACCGAGGCCGACTTCCTTCGGCTGCTCGAGTCCTCGCTGTATCAGGACAAGCTGGAGGAAGCCCTCAAGGCAGAGATGTCGACGACGGCCGAGCAGGTGCATGCCCGCCACATCCTGGTGGCCACCGAGGAGGAGGCGCAGCAGGTGCTGGACCGGCTGGCTGCAGGCGAGGCCTTTGATGCGCTTGCCACCGAGTTGTCCCTTGACACCGGCAGTGCTGCGGAGGGCGGAGAGCTCGGCTGGTTTGCCCGCGGTCAGATGGTGACCGAGTTTGAGGAGGCGGCCTTTACCCTGGAGCCGGGGACTATCAGCGAGCCCGTCCAGACAACCTACGGGTTCCATATCATCGAGGTGCTCGAGCGCGATGACAACCGCGAGCTGGAGGGCAACGCGTTGGCGGCTTACCAGAGCGGGCAGCTGGACGCCTGGTACGCAGAACGCACCACGGCGGAGGACGTGATCCGCAGTTGGAGTTGGGATATGGTGCCAGCCGATCCCTACCGGCTCGGCTGAGCCAGTTTGGCGTAGAAAACGGGGCGTCTCCTGCGAGACGCCCCGTTCTGCTTGACGCTAGCGGTTAGCCTGAGCGCTGGCGGCGCACATCCAGCACGTCACGGATGCCCTGAAGCCGGCTCATCGCGTTCGAGAGTTGGCCGACGCCCTCCACCGATACGGACAGGGTGACCGTGGCCGTGTTGTCGCTGTGCGTGGTGACATGGGCGGAACTCATGTTCAGTCCCAGGTCGGCGATCTCGGCGGCGATGTCGCGCAACAGCCCCCGCCGGTCGATCCCCTCGATCTCGATCTGGACCGGGTACTTGTCGCGGGCCTCGCCCCAGGACACGGTCACCAGGCGCTCACGATCCTGCAGGTGGACCATGTTCGGGCAATCGGTGCGGTGCACCGTCACGCCCTTGCCGCGGGTGATGTATCCGATGATCTCGTCGCCCGGGACCGGGTTGCAGCAGGTGGCCATGCGGGTATAGAGGTCGCCCACACCCTTGACGCGTATGTCGGTGATGGTGCGCTCGGGCATGGCGACGAACTTTAACTTTTCGCTCTTGCTCGAGGCCTGGTCAATCTTGGTGGCGATCTGCTGGGGGTTGATGTCGCCAAAGCCCAGCGCCTCGAGAAAGTCATCGACGGTGTCGAAATTGAACAGCGCGGCGATCTCGGCAAAGGACTCTTGATCAAAGCCCAGCCGGCGCAGCTCCCGCTCCAGGATCTCGCGTCCCTGGGCGATGTTCTGGTCGCGCTCCTGCGCCCGGAACCAGCGGCGAATCTTTTGGCGCGCGCGCTGCGTGGCCACATAGTTGAGATGCGGGTTGAGCCAGTCGCGGCTCGGCCCGCCCTGCTTGGCGGTGACGATCTCCACCTGGTCGCCAGTCTTGAGCTGGTAATCCAGCGACACCAGGCGGCCATCGATCTTGGCGCCACGGCAGCGGTGGCCGATCTCGCTGTGAATCAGGTAGGCAAAGTCGACGGGCGTAGAGCCCGCGGGCAGGTCGACGATGTCACCTTTGGGCGTAAAGACATACACCCGCTCGGCAAAGAGGTCGCCTTTGAGGGCGGTGGCAAACTGCAGCGCATTCTCGGACTCGGCGGGCAGTTCGCGGGCTTGCAGGAGCAAGTTCAACCGCTGCTCGAATCTCAGGTTTCGGCTGAGGCCCTCTTTGTAGCGCCAGTGGGCGGCGACACCGTACTCGGCCACCTGGTGCATCTCCTCGGTGCGGATCTGCACCTCCAACGGACGTCCCTCCAGCGCAATGACTGCGGTGTGTAGCGACTGGTAGCCGTTATCCTTGGGCAGCGCGATATAGTCGTCAAACTCGCCCGAGATGGGGCGCCAGAGGCTGTGGATGGCGCCGAGCGCATGGTAGCACTCGCGTTCCTCCTGCACGATGATACGAATGCCGTGCAGGTCATAGATCTGATCGAACTCGCGGTCTTTTTCCTGCATCTTTTGCCAGACGCTGTACAGATGCTTGGAGCGGCCGGTGATGCGGTAGTGCAGGCCCTCCTGATCCAGTCGCCTGCGTACAGTGGCGATGGCGCGCTCCAGGTAGGCCGAGCGTTGCGCGCGCTGCTCTGCGACCAGCCGGGCGATGAGGTAGTACTGCTCGGGCTCGAGGTAGCGGAAAGCGAGGTCCTCCAGCTGCCACTTGAGCTGCCAGATACCCAGGCGGTTGGCCAGCGGTGCGAACACGTCCATGGTCTCGCGGGCGATGCGCGCCTGGCGCTCAGGCTCCAGGTAAGTGAGGGTGCGCATGTTATGCAGCCGGTCCGCGAGCTTGATGATAACGACGCGCAGGTCGTCCACCATGGCGAGGACCATCTTGCGCAGGTTCTCCGCCTGCTCCTCGTCAAGATCGGCGCGATCCACCTTGCTCTTGCGCTTGACGCGCTTGAGCTTGCTGACGCCCTCCACGAGCGTGGCGACGGTCTCGCCAAAGGTCTCACGCAGGTCATCGTAGGTGTAGGCCGTGTCTTCGATGACATCGTGAAGCACGGCCGCGATGATCGATTCTTCGTCCAGCCCCAGATCGAGCAGGCTGATGGCCACCTCGATCGGGTGCACGATATACGGCTCGCCCGAGGCGCGCAACTGGTCGCCATGCGCATCGATGGCAAAAGACACGGCCTCAGCAACCCGCGCGACGGCGTCGGGATAGACCCGACCTACCCGTTCGAGCAGTTCGTCGGACAGGGTATCTTGCGAGACCAGTGTCGTAGTAGTCATTGCCACCAGTATAACACAATATCGGTACGCACGGCAACGAGGATATTATGTATATTCAGGCGCGCCTGTGGTCGGTGGTCCGGGATTGGCCGCGGCATGGTGGCGAGACTATAATCCGAGGCGAGTCTATGGAAGGCGGAACCGAACCATGAGCGGATCGATCGATATTGTCGGGCTGGGCCCCGGCGATGCCGGACTGGTTACGCGGCAGGCCTGGGAGCGGCTGGCCTCGGCGCCCGAGGTCTACCTGCGGACTAGGCAGCACCCCTGCGTGGGTGGCCTGCCGGCCGGCCCGGCGTACCACAGCTTTGATGCCTGCTACCAGGAGCATACCTCTTTTGAGGAGGTGTACGCCGAGATCGCCGCCCGCGTGCTGGCGCTTGGGCGCCGCGAGCAGGGCGTGGTGTATGCCGTGCCCGGTGACCCGGCCTTTGGCGAGACCACGGTGCAGTTGATCCGCGCGCAGGCCGAGGCGGAGGGGATCCCGGTGCGCCTGTTCGCGGGCGTCTCCTTTATGGAGCCGACCTGCCACGCTCTGGGCTGCGACCCCTTTGACGGGCTGCAGATCGCCGATGGCACGCTGCTGGCGGGGCGCGTGCACCCGCCGCTGGACCCTGACGTGCCAGCGCTGATCGTCCAGCTCTATAACCGGCAGATGGCGGCCGAGGTCAAGCTCACGCTGCTGGCGTTGTATCCCGAAGAACACCCTGCGCGGGTGGTGATTCGCGCCGGCATGGCCGACCAGCAGGTGCGCGACCTGCCTCTGTTTGAGATCGATCGCCAGGCGGACCTGGACCATTTGTCGTCGCTGTACCTGCCGGCGCTGGAGCGTCCCGGCTCCCTGTCCTCCTACCAGAATGTGGTGGGGCGGCTGCGGGCGCCGGACGGTTGCCCCTGGGACCGGGAGCAGACGCACGAGTCGCTACGCAGCTCGCTGCTGGAAGAGACCTACGAGGTGCTGGCGGC
>CAZMAI010000030.1:5138-12964 GCA_964564195.1 uncultured Anaerolineales bacterium
GTGAACGTGGCCCGCTGGTACGATGTCGACCCGGAGAGCGCCCTGCGGCAGGCCAACGCCCGTTTCCGGGCGCGCTTTGGCTGGATGGAGGCGGAGGCGCACCGCGCGGGCACGCCGCTGGAGGGCATGACGCTGGCAGAGATGGATGCGCTGTGGGAGCGCGCCAAGGCCATGGAGGCCTGAGGGATCATCGCGATCGGTCAGGATCTATGGAGGTGATGCTGTGAACAGAACGAGTTCGCCGAGTGGTGCGGTTCGTGTGGCGCTTGCAGCGGTGATGATCGCCGTGACGACCGTGTTCACGCTGCTGATTCGCGTGCCGATCCCGGCTACGCAGGGCTATTTTAACTTTTCCGATGTGGCCATCGTGTTCGCCAGCCTGGCTTTTGGCCCCTGGGTGGGCCTGGTGGCGGGCGGCGTCGGCACCGGTCTGGCCGATGTGGTGGGGGGCTATGCGCAGTGGGCTCCGCTGAGCCTGCTGGCCCACGGGCTGGAGGGCCTGGCGATCGGTCTGCTGGCGCGCCGCCGTACCCTGCCGCACATGCTGGTGGGCTGGGCGGTGGGCTCGCTGATCATGATCGGCCTCTACTATCTGGGGAGCGCCCTGGTGCTCGTGGGCGATTGGGCCGTGCCCCTGGCTGAGATGCCCATCAACCTGCTGCAGGCGGCGGTGGGCGCCCTGGTGGGCATCCCGCTGTACTATGCCGTGCGTCGCGCCTACCCCCCTGTGGAGCAGATGGGCCGGCCGGTCAGCTGGACCGAAGAGGATGCGCCCCTGCCGGTAGAGACGCCAGACCGCAAGTGAGCAGCTCTGCGCCCGTCATCTCGGTACGCGCCCTCACCTACCGCTACCCGCCCCTGATGCGCGGGCGGGAGCAGCGGCCGGTGCTGTGCGGCGTCGACCTGGAGGTGACGGCGGGCGAGTTTCTGGCGCTAATGGGTCCTACCGGCGTGGGCAAGACCACGCTCTGCCTGGCGCTGAACGGGATCGTGCCTCAATCCACCGGTGGCGTGATCGGCGGGAGCGTTACGGTGCTGGGGCACGATGCGCGCCGCACGCCGGTGCATCACCTGGCGCGGCACGTGGGGATCGTGTATCAGGACCCCGAGAGCCAGCTGTACTCCGCCACGGTCGAAGCCGAGGTCGCCTTTGGCCCGGAGAACCTGGCCGTGCCCCCGGCGGAGATCGCCGAGCGGGTTGCGTGGGCCCTGGATGTGGTGGGCATGACGGCCTGCCGCCAGCGCGCGCCGGCGCACCTGTCCGGCGGGCAAAAGCAGCGCGTGGCCATCGCTGCCGCGCTGGCGATGCTCCCCCCCCTGCTGATTTTGGACGAGCCCACCGCCGCGCTGGACCCGATGGGGCGCCAGGAGGTCTTTCGGGTCATCGAGCAACTGCGCAAGGACCGGCGCATGACGATCGTGATGGTGAGCCAGGACGCCGAGCACGTGGCGGCCTACGCCGACCGGCTGGCGGTGATAATCGATGGGCGCATTGTGCGCGACGGCCCGCCGGGGGCGCTATTTCAGGACGAGGAACTCGTGCAGGCTGCGGGCATCGCCCCGCCGCAGCTGATCGCGCTGTCCCGGGCGTTGCAGCACCGGTTCCCGTCGCTGCCGGCCTTTGCGTCGCTCGATGAGGGCGAGCACGTGCTGCGCGCAGCCCTGGAGGCCCAACCGTGAGCGCCCCGCTGGCTGTTGTGGTGCAGGGGCTCTACCATCGCTACGACCCCGAGGAGCCCGCCCTGGAGGGGATCGATCTGGCCCTTGACGACCAGGCCTTTCTGGGGATCATCGGCCAGAACGGCTCGGGCAAGACCACGCTGATCAAGCATTTCAACGGGCTGCTGCGGCCCACGGCGGGGCGCGTGCTGGTGTACGGCGTGGACACAGCCACAGTGAGCGTCGGTGTGTTGGCCCGCACGGTGGGCTATGTCTTTCAAAACCCCGATCACGGCATCTTTTGCAGCACCACCCGACAGGAGATCGCCTTTGGCCCCCGCAACCTCGGGCTCGATGAGGACGAGGTGGGGCAGCGGGTGGACGATACCCTGCGCGCCTTTGGATTGTTGGAGGTGGCCGGCGTGCCCCCCGCCGTGCTGGGCTATGGCCTGCGCCGGCTGGTCTCGATCGCGGCGGTGTACGCCATGCGCCCGCGGCTGCTGATCCTTGACGAGCCCACGGCAGGGTTGGACCAGCATGAGACCCGGGAACTGATGCGCCGGATCGAGGGGCTGCACGCCGCCGGGCACACCATCGTGCTGGTGAGCCACGATATGCAACTGGTGGCCGAGCACTGCCGCGAGTTGCTGGTGATGGACGGCGGCCGCGTGCTGCTGCAGGGGACGCCGGCGGAAGTGTTTGCGCGGGGCGAGGAGTTGGCCCGCGCTAGCCTGGCGCCGCCGTCGGTGACCGCGCTGGCTGCCCGGATGGGCGACACGGGGCTGCCGTCCGGGCTGCTCACGGTTTCATCTTTTGCCCAGGCTTACGGGCAACTGCTGGAGCGCTCGGACGGGGGCCAGCCATGAGCCCCGCCTACGACCTCTACCAGCCCGGAGTCTCCTGGCTGCACCGCACCGACCCGCGGGTCAAGCTGGCCTTTGTGCTGTGCGCCTCGGTCTGCCTGGTGCTCACGGTCAATCTGTGGCTGATTCTGGGGGCGCTGGTCGTGCTGCACCTGCTGCTCTTGTCGGCGGGCGTTGGCGGCGCGCGCATCGCCGGCGTGTGGCGGGTGACGCTGCCCACGGTGTTGATGATCGCCGTGCTCTGGACGCTGCTGAACCCCGCGGCCGGGGAGGCCTGGGTGGCGTGGGGCCGGCTGCGCATCGGGCCGCACAATCTGGCCCAGGGCGTGGCCATCGGCCTGCGCATCGCCGCGCTGGCGCTGGCGTTCTTTGTGTGGCTATACACCACCGATGCGGGCAGCCTGGTGCTGAGCCTGGTGGCGCTGGGGATGCCCTACACCTGGGGGCTGACCGCGGGGATGGCGCTGCGCTACCTGCCCACGATGGCGGGCGTGTTTCGTTCGATCTCCGAGGCGCAGCAGGCGCGAGCGCTCGATCTCAAGGCAGGCGGGCTGGTGCAGCGCGCCCGGGCCTATATTCCCATCACGGTGGCCATGCTGATCTCGGCGCTGCGCACGGCGCAGAGCGTGTCCTACGGCCTCGAGTCGCGGGCACTGGGTGCCACGCCGCAGCGCACCTACCTGCGCTGGCTGCACCTGCGGCCGGTGGATGTCGTTTACGCTGTGTTGCTCCTGCTGCTGACGGCGGCGTACCTCTATGCGCGGCTGGCATTGGGCCTGGGCGCGCAGCCGCTGGCTTTGATAGGCTAGCATCTCTGGCCCCGAAGTTGCTGACCCGGTGGCAAAAACCATTGACAGGCCCCCATTGCGCCCTCTATACTGATCTGTAATCGGGTTCTCCGCCGTGCCCTGACGAAACAGCAGGGGGACCAATTGCCCACCCTTCGCCGCATCGCCCTTGCCTTGGGTCTCCTTGGCGTGCTCCTCGCACCCGCCGCCTGCGCTCCCGCCACCCCGACGGTCGTGGTGTATTGTTCCCGCGACCAACTCTACGCTGAGCCGGTGCTGCAGGCCTTTGAGCGCGAGACGGGCATCCGCGTGGAGGCCGTCTACGACACCGGCGCCACCAAAACCGTGGGGCTCACCAACCGCTTGCTCGAGGAGCGCTCGCGCCCGCGGGCGGACGTCTTTTGGAGTTCGGACACGGGCCGCACCGTGGTGCTGCAACGGGCGGGTGTTTTGGCGTCTTATCACTCCCCCAATGCCGCGGATATCCCTGGCACGTTCAAGGATCCCGAAGGTTACTGGACCGGCTTTGGCGCCCGGGCTCGGGTGATCATCTACAACACCGACCTGGTCCCTCCAGCCGAGGCGCCTGCCTCCATCTTTGAGCTAACCGATCCCCGTTGGCGTGGCCAGGTAGCGCTCGGCACCCTTTATCTGGGGACCATGGCCACGCACCACACCGCGCTGTGGCTGGCCCTGGGCGCAGACGCCGCGCGCAGCTGGATGGAGGGCCTGATCGCCAACGATGTCCGGATCGTGGTGGGCAACACCGCCGTGCGGGACATGGTGTCATCCGGGGCTCTGGCGGTGGGTCTCATCGACACCTCCGACGCCTATGAAGCCATGGCGGATGGTCAGCCCGTGGATGTCGTCTACCCCGATCAGGAGGGCCTGGGGGCGTTACTGATTCCCAACACCGTGGCGCTCATTGCAGGCGGCCCGCATCCGGAGCAGGGACGGCAGTTGGTGGACTATATGCTGCGTCCCGAAACCGAGGCATTGCTGGCAGCCTCCCGTTCAGTACAGATTCCGCTGCATCCCGGCGTGCCGGTGCCCGCGGGGATGCGCTCGCTTGAGCAAATCAGGGCCATGCCGGTGGACTATATGGCCATCGGGGCGGCGATGGAGGATGTCGTGGCCGAGTTGGCCGGGCTGGCTCTGCCATGAGCAATCCGGGAGCAAAGTGGAGCAGGCGGCGCGCCGGGGCATGGGTCGTTCTGCTGACCGCCTGGATGCCGCTACTGGCCCTGCTGCCTTCCGCCTGGTCGCCGGCAGCGTCCGCGCTGCGCCCGGGCTATGGCTCGTTCACGTTGTTTGCACGCTCGCTGGCCGTCGCCGGCGGTTCTGCGGGATTGGCGCTTATCCTGGGGGTGCCATCGGCGCTGCTGCTGGGGTTGGTGGCGTTGCCCGCGCGGCGCGTGCTGCGCAGCTTGCTCGTGGCGCCGCTCGCGCTGCCGCCCTATCTGACGGCCATCGGCTGGCTGCATCTGCTGGGGCCAGGAAGCTCAACAAGTGCCTGGCTGGCGTTAGCGGGTGGCTCTGAGGGCCCCTTTATGGGATTTCTTGGCGCCGGCGGTGCGATCTGGGTGCTGGGGCTGTGGGCCTATCCTCTGGTGGCGCTGATGCTGCTGGCCGTGCTGGAAGCGTTGAGCCCCGAACTGGTGGAGCAGGCACTGCTGGCGGGCGGTTGGCGCGCCGCGCTGCGGCAGGTAGCCTGGCCCGCGGCGGCTCCGGCGCTGGGCGGGGCTGCGCTGCTGGTGTTCATCCTGGCGCTGGGGGATTTCGGCGTGGCCTCCTTTTTGGGTGTGCAGGTCTATACAGCAGAGATCATGCTGCGGTTTGGGGCCTTTTATGATGTCGGCGCGGGACTGCGAGCCCTGCTCCCGCTGGCGCTGCTGTCGGGCCTCGGGTACGCCCTGCTGCGCCGGCTGACTACGCGCTATGCTGCGGCGCCGCTGCACGTGGCCCTGGGGCCGGTGCAGCGCGCCTCGCTCGGTCGCCTGGGATGGCCCGTGGCGGCGGTCGTGCTGTTGCCTGTGCTGCTGGCGACGATGGTGCCGCTCGGGGCGCTGGCCGCCCGGGCGCCTGCGCTGCAGGACTATGTCGTCGCCTGGAGCGCGGCTCACAGGCAGGTGCTTAATAGCGCACTGTTGGGCTCTCTGGCTGCCCTCGTGGCGCTGACGGGGGCCTGGCCTTTGGCCCGGGCCATGGCTCGCGGGAGCGAGTCGCTGCAGGGCACAGTGCAGACGCTGACCCTGGGGATGCTGGCCGTGCCCGGGCTGGCCCTGGGCATGGGGCTGATCCGCCTCTGGAACCGGGCCGGGCTGTTAGGCTGGGTCTATGGCAGCCCGTTGATGGTGATTATGGCCGGGGCGCTACGCGGGCTGCCATTGGCCGCGCTGGCACTAACTAGCGCCTGGCGGCAACTGCCGGCGGAGGTCGAGGAGGCCGCGCTGGTCGAGGGTGCGTCGCCCGCGATGACACGTCGCCGCGTCGTGGCCCCTCTGCTGCGCCCGGGGCTCGTGACAGCATGGGCGCTGGCCTGCTACCGGGCGCTCACCGACATGGAGACCGCCGTGCTGGTGCATGCGCCAGGTGATGACACGCTGCCGGTCAGGATCTATACCCTGCAGCACGATGGCCAGGCGGGGCACGTCGCCGCACTGTCTCTGATGCTGGTGGGTTTGGTGCTGCTGCTCGCGCTCGGCGGCTGGCTGGTGGGAGGCCGCCTCGGCCGGAGGGCAGGGGGGCGCCAATGAGACGGAGGGGATGGCGCCAGAGGTCGCTTTGGGCGGCCGCTGTATTGGCTCTGATTGTGGCCTGCTCCCCGTCGCAAGGGCCGGCGGGAGGCGGTGAGAGTCTGCCCGTGGTGCCTCAGGCGCCGGCAACCGCGGCGGCTGAGGCGGTGTCAGAGCCGACGCGGCGTGCCGAGAATGTGCGCATTTCGGACCTGGATGTGTCGTCGTTGCGGTCGGGCGCAGTGCATCCAGGCGATGCTCCGCTGGAGATTCGTTACGCGCTGGATGCCCCGGCGCGGGTGCGCCTGCGCCTGGTGGACAAGGACAGCCCCGGGCTGATCCTGCGGACGCTGCTGGACTGGGCGCCGTGCGCCGCCGGGCCGCAGGTTGAGGTTTGGGACGGACTGGATGCTCAAGGAGAGCCGGTGAACCCGCGGCAGGTGTCCGTGGCGCTGGCGGCGGAGCCCGATCCCGGGATGGCTGCGCTTTGGGATTGGGAGGCGCTGCAGGCTGGGCGCTATCCCGAGCACAAGCACTGGCTGCACGAGAGAGACGTCTGCAGCGACCTCGAGGTGCACCTGACCGCGCCGGCGGATGGTGCACGGCTTGAAGGCGTTGTTGAGGTCTGCGCCGGCCTGGGTGAGTCGCGCGGGATGCCCGATGGCGAGTATCATGTGGCCATCTATCTCGAGGGGCGCACGGCCTGGGATGGGCGTATGCCCGCCACAGGGCCGTTCTGCCAGTTGTGGGATACGCGTAACGTGCCGGATGGGGCGTATCGCCTGGCGATCACCTTTAACGATCTGCGTGATCACTCCGGCAGCGACTGGATATCCGTGATAGTGGAAAACGGCGGCTGAGCGCGCGCAGAAAGAGGGAGCGATGAGAGCGAGCAGATGGCTCAAGAGGATCTCGCTGATCGTGCTGTTCGCCATGGGCTTTCAGTCCATCGGCGTGCCCATCATGTTGGCGCATCTGGCGCTGTCCGCTGTCGAGCAGATCGCGCCGGCGCTGCCGGAACCGGCTGGCGATGAGCTCGAACAGGCCGCGCAGGCGCTCCTCCAGGAGTTTTCGCCCGAGGCCTGGGCGGCTCCGGCTGCGGCCCCCCTGGCTGAGCCTCTGACGGCCCCGCTCTGTCACGATCCGGGGGACACTAACTCGCTCTATGAGGATGAGGATACCTGTCTGGAGGGCGAGGCGGCGGGCTCGAGCATCTCTTACGCCGGACGCAAGCTCAGCCTGAGCCATACGCTGGGCAGCGCCGGTCCTCTGCTGTTGCTGCGTTATGACAGCCGGCCGCAGCCCGTCCCGATGGTGCTCAACGCCTGGGTGCCGACCTTGACGCCGATCCAGCGCTGGGCGATCCGTATCGCTGGTTGGACCTTTGAGGGAGAGGGCTCCCAGCCCCTGGCACTGTGGGACACCACGGACAAGGCCACGGGCGAGTTGGTGCCGGCTGGCCTCTATGACATGGAGATCCAGTACGAGAACGAGATGGGCGTGGGAAGCACGCTGCATCCGGTGATCGTGCAACGCCCTGAGGCGGGCCCTGCCGGCGCGCACTGGTGGCACAACTATGAGGTGCGGCTGCAGGTCGTGGACGAGGAGCGCGTGCTGCTCTATGCCCAGGGATTTGCCCAACTCTTTGTCGGGCGCAATGGCAAGTATTCCTCCACCAGTGCCCAGGGCCATACGCTCACCCGCGAGGCCGACGGCACCTGGCGCTGGCTGCGCGACGGCGCCGATGGCGCGCCGGTGCAGGGCGTGACCACCCTGGATGC
>CAZMAI010000030.1:13064-21042 GCA_964564195.1 uncultured Anaerolineales bacterium
GGCTGCGCGACGGCGCCGATGGCGCGCCGGTGCAGGGCGTGACCACCCTGGATGCCGGCGGCCGTGCTGTGCGGTGGGAGGAGCGCTCAGGCCGTACACTCGCCCTCACCTATGACGACCAGGGCCGGCTGGTGTCTGTAACCGATCAGAGCGGGCGCGCCACCACGCTGGCGTACGACGGAGAGCGCCTCAGCGCCGTCACCGACGCTGCGGGCGCGACCTGGAGGCTGGCCTATGACGGTAACCACCTGGTTTCGATAGCGGATCCGCTGGAGGCGGAATGGAGACTGTCCTACGACGACGCCCACCGCCTGCTCGCCAAGACCGATCCGCTCGGCCATCGCACCGAGTATCGCTACGCGCCCGACGGCGAACTCACTGAGATTATCGATCATGCGGGACACCGGGTGACTTTTGAGAGCGCGCTGAACGAGGCGCCTTACGCTACCGACCTGGTGCAGACGGTGGCCCCCGTGCTGGGGACTACGGTGGTCAGCTATATCGACGCCAGCGGACGCACAACCTCGCAGCATCGCTACAGCTACGATGCCCACGGCCGGGTGGTGCGGCTGGTGCGCAGCCCCGATGCAGGTGACGCCGGGTACGGCGGCACCGAGTATGTGTGGACGCGCACCTGGGGCTGGGGAGACAATAGCGGCCTGCTCCTTTCTGAGACCGATGCCGCCGGATTGACGACCAGTTACACCTATCGGCCTGGAACCGCGCTCGTGGAAAGGCTAGAGGCCGATCCACTGCCCGCGGTCAAATACGCGTACAAGCAGATCGGGGGCTACTGGACCCTGACGTCGCTCGGCGTGGGCAGCCAGGCGACCATGACCTGGCGGCATGACGATCAGGGCAGGCGGATCAGCGTCGAGCAGGGCAGCCTGCGCTGGTACTACCGGTATGACGATGATGTCGAAACCTATGGCCAACCATCCGCTATGATCTGGAACTGGAACGGCCAGGGAGACCCCGAGCGGAGCTCCGAGGCGCGGCTGATCCGTTACACGTACGATGCGCTGGGCCAGCTCGTCAGCAGCGAGGATCCCGCCGGAGGCGTGACGCAGTACGGCTACGATGAGGCGGGCCGCGTGGTGAGCATCACCGACGCGCTGGGACGCACGCGGGCCATCGCCTATGATGCCGCCGGCCGCATCGTGACGCAGGTGGATGCCCTGGGCGGCGAGACGCAGTACACGTACGACGCCAATGGTAATCTGATTGTGGTCGTTGATCCGGCGGGGAGCGCCTGGTCGTATACCTATGACTATGCTGGCCGCGTGATCCGCATCGCCGACCCGCTGGGGCGCAGCACGACGCTCACCTATGGTAACGAAGGCGAGCTGCTGTCGCGCACTGACGCCCGCGGCGATACCGTGCGCATCAGGAACGATGCCCTCGGGCGTCCGCTCGCCCTGACCTACCCCGGCGGGCAGGCCTGGCAGATCTCCTATGACGCGGGGAACCGGGTGACCTCGTTGAGCGGCGAGGGTTGGACGCGCGCCTACCAGCGCGATGCTGCCGGGCGTGCGCTGCTCGTGGCCGATATCCGCGCTGGCCGCAGCACCTGGGTGGGCTACAGCTACAACGGCGATGGGCAAGTAGCAGAGATGCGCACCTCCGAGGGGGAGCGCATCACCTATGCCTACGGCAGCCTGGGCGAGCTCAAGCGCGTCTCTGGCCCGCTGGGGGAGACCGAGTACACGTATGAGACAGCCCGGCAACTGGCGCCACTGCGCACCGGCGTGCGCACCGGTCCCTTGCGCACCACGCTGAGCCACGACGCGCTGGGTCGGGTGACCGAGATGCGGCAGTACCAGCAGGGCTCGCGCGAAGGGGTGGACCGCACGACGCGCTACACCTATGACGCCGCGGGCAATGTGCTCGCGATAGAGACGCCTGAGGGGGTCCGCTCGTACGCTTACGATGCTTTGGATCGACTCGTATCGTACGTGGACGCCGCCGGGCTGGAGACAGCCTATACCTACGACGCTGTGGGGAACCGCACCTCGCTCGTCGTCGGAAACGAGTCGCCGGTGCTCTACCGGTACGATGCGGCACACCAGTTATTGCAGGCGGGCGACACGGTCTATGCCTATGATCGCAACGGCCGCCTGATCTCCAGTGCCGGGCCGGAGAGCCTGCGCCGTTATAGCTGGGACTATCAGGGGCGTCTGGTCGCGGTGGCCGAGAGCTCGCCCTGCGCACTGCCCTTCCCCCTCTCGCCCGACTGCGAGTGCGATGAGGAGCTTGTCGCCTATCGCTATGCCCTGACTGGCGAGCGGGTGGAAACCACGCACCGGGGAGAGGCCCTAGAGACGGTCCTGTACGATGGTGCCCATGCAATCGCCTCGCTTGACAGCAGCGGGCGGGCGGTTAGCTCTCGCCAGCAGGGGGCTCAGTGGGACGAGTGGACGATCGTCTCTGAGGCCTTACCTGAGGCCGAGGGCTCGCCGGTGGTCCGCTATCCTTTAACGGAGGGGCAGGGCACGCTGGTGGGTGCTGCTGATGCAAAGGGCGCGCTGGCGCAACAGGTATCCTACGACCCCTGGGGGGTACCTGAAGGCAAAGCGCAGGAGGCAACGTCCGGCACGGTAGCGTTGCCCGGTTTTCAGGGGCATCTCTACGAGCCCGAGACGGGTCTGTACGACCTCCGTGCGCGCTGGTACGATCCGGGGTTGGGGCGTTTCATCTCCCCTGATCCGGTGCGCACCCCTTACAACCCAGCGGGGCTGAATCCCTATGTCTTTGGGATGAACAACCCGTTGCGCTACACCGATCCCTCCGGCGAGTTGGTGCCACTGATCATCGCGGCGGCGCTGATTGGTGCAGCGTTCTATGCCTCTTACAGCGGCGCCAGCTATGCTTTTTCCACCACCTGGGAGTGTTTCAGCGGGTGGGAGATGGCCAGACGGATCGCCATCGGCGCAGCGATCGGAGCGGCGGTGGGTGCCGGTGGTTATCTGGCAGGCGTGGCGGGAGGCGCCATCTTTGGGGCCATGGGTCTCTCGGGCGCGGCAGCTGGGATCGCGAGCGGCGCGCTGGCGGGTGCTACGGCGGGTGCCTTTGAGAGCACGCTGAGCCAGCTATTCCTCGAAGGGCGATCCGTTAACGATCTAGATGGCGGCGATATCATCAAATCGGCGCTCATCGGCGCGCTGGCCGGTGGCCTTGCCGGCGGGATGACGCATGTGTTTAACGAGCCAGGCCAGCTGGTGTTCGATTTCCTGATCTCCAAGCTGGCTGGGGGACTTGGCGGCTCCTTTAGCACGATCTATCTGGGCCTGTAGCCGTGGGAGGAAAGATGGCGCGACGGAACTGGGTCCCTCTGGTAGTTCTTCTGGCGGTGGTGTCACTGTCTCTGGCCGGCTGCCGGGGCGCGGATGAGGCGGGTGCGGTAACCGTAGAGGCGGAAACGCGCGCGAGCAAAGAGCCCTTCGAAACCGGTACAACCACGGTCCTGGTGGCCACGGCAACCGCTCCGCTGAGCCCGCCTGCTTCGGCCGAGGCGGCCGTAACTGAGACAGCGCAGCCAGCCGGGCAAGAGTTCGCCCTGGAGGGTTTGCCCGTGACTTTGCAGGTACCCGAGGGCTGGGCGCGGCGAGAGATCACCGACGGCGTGATGATCGTGGAGGACGAGACGAGCCTGGCTGCGCCCGAGCTGGAATGTGCGGCGCTGTTGGTGCGACGGATCCCCGGCGCCACCACGCCCGCGGAGGCGCTGGCGACCTATGACCTCTCCCGCGCCGTTCGCCAGCGCGAGGTGCCGCTGGTGATCGCTCGTAACCCGGTGGACGCCATGGACACCACGCTGGTCAGCGACGTCACGGGCAGGGTCTACCAGGTGGTGCTGGCGCCGCTGGTCATCAAGGGCGAGGCGCTGCTGTTCATCGCCAGCATGCCAGAGGGCCAGGCGGATCAGGCCTGGCCCATACTCGCAACGATGCTGGGTTCGGTGGAACTGGCCGAGGACTAGTGCAGGCGCCCGTTCGCTGCCATGAACAGCAGGTAGGCGCGGATCAGCGGGCTGACGGCTTTGAGCAGCGGGCGCGCCGGGCCCAGCTTGGCCGTCAGGTCCTCCAGGTAATCCTTGAGCGTGTGGTATTGGAACCGCAGCCAGCGCTGGCTCTCGGATGTGTCCAGCCAGTCGGTGGGGAAGGGTTGCCGGCTAAAGGCGCTCTCGGGCAGCATACCGACGCCCACGGCATCCAGCACGCTGCGCACCAACTCACCCTCCATCAGCTGGCACTCGGGGCCCCCGCCAATGTTCCAGGTCTGGCCCCAGACACTCTCAATGTCCAGCGCGTTGGCGATGGCCAGGGCGACATCGTTGTGGTGCACGAACTCTATGCGCGTGTCCAGCGGCACCTCGAACATGCCCCTGTCCAGGATCAGGCGCGTGGGCAATGAAGCGCCCAGCCGGAAGATGATCCAACGCAACTGCGAGCGGCGCACCAGCGTCTCGCAGATGATCTTGTGGTGCGAGTAATGGTCCGTGGGCGCGACGGGATCGCCCACCTTGCGGTAGGGCTCTCGGTCCTGTGTCTGGCCATAGACGTGCAGCGAGGACGTAAACAGGATGCGGGCAGGCTCGGGCATGGCGCGCAGTGCGTTCAGCAGGCGGCGCGTGCCGCCGACGTTGATGTTGCGGGCCCAGCGCGGCTCGGTCTCGCTGCTCACGCCCGTAGCCGAGAGGTAGGGCAGCACAAAGGCCAGATGGATGACGGCATCCTGTCCCTTCACGGCCTGGGCGACGTCCGCCTCGTCAGTGAGTGTGCCCCACACGACCTCTAGATCCCTGCCAAAGCGGCGGGCTGCCCGGCGGTTGGCGCGGGTATCGAGGTCAAAGGCACGCACCTGGTGGCCAGCCCGTATCAACTGCTCCAGCACCGGCTGGCCCAGATTTCCAAAGGCTCCGGTAACCATAACACGCATTTTCTCTACTCCCTCGTGATTCCGGCCAGCAACACGCGCATGCTCTGCGCCGCCGCGGCGGACATATCGATAGTGTCGGGCGCCAGCATCGCCTCCAGCAGCAGGCCCATGACCATGGCCAGCAGCGTGCTGGCGGTGGCCTCCGGTGGTACGGGTTTCAGGCTGCCCTGGTCGATGCCCTTCCGGATCATCTCTGCGATCCGGCGGTGAAAACGGTCGTACGGACGGATGGTGGCCGCGCGCAGGTCGGAATCGCGCAGGGCCTGGGTGAGGTACTCGAGGTAGATGGGCAGTTGTTCCGTGGCCGAGATGAGCACGTGACCCAGGACGGTGGTCATAGCGACCAGTTGCTCGGGCACGGGGAGCGGTGACTGCTCGAAAACGGCCAGGCGCTGGTCCATATCGTCCAGCCAGGCCTCCAGCAGTTGCATGAACACGGCCTGCTTGCTCTCAAAGTGGTGGTAAAAGGCGCCCTTGGTGACCTGGGCGCCCCTGCAAATCTCCGCCACACTGGCCCGGTCGTAGCCCAGCGCGCCAAAGGACTCTTGCGCCGCGGTCAGGATGCGGGCCCGGGTTTCTTCGGGGTTGCGATGGTTGAGCGCCATACCACCTCTGCCTCTCACTGGTACATACCTAACATACCGACCGGTCGGTATCTAGAGTATATGGTAACGTGACCCCCGCGTCAAGAGGCAGCAGGCTGCGGCTGTGGTACAATGCCAGCGCAAGGCAGCAGGAGGTAGCTAATGTCGCGCATCATCATGCTCAGTGACACGCACCACGGCGGCGGGCCCGAGGGGTACCGCATGCAGGCCTGTTATATTCACCGTCTGCCTGACCTGCTCGCGGCGCTGGGCGCCTGGATCGACGAGACCGGCGGGGCCGACCTGATCCTGCATGGCGGCGACACGGTGGAGCGCTCCGAGCCGGAGCTGATCGCTGGCGCGGTGGCACAGCTGGCGAGTCTGCCCGCGCCCGTGCGCGTGGCGCTGGGCAACCACGATATGACCACACCCGACGCACTGGCCACGTGGAAAGCACTCGGCGGTACCCTGCTGCCTGGCGGTCGGACGGCCAACGCTGTCGCTCTGGCGGATTGCACGGTGCATATTCTGCCCACCCAGTGGGGCACGCGAGCGTACTATTGGGACGGCGGTCTACCCAGGGCCACGCTCGATCCGGCGGATCTGGCGGCGCTGGAGGCGCGCCTGGCGGCGGAGCCGGGCCGCCCGCAGATCGTGCTGTGCCACGCGGCGCCCGGCGGCGTGCCCACAGCGCAGACAGGCCGGGCCGAGGAGGGCGACCCGCCCCCGCCGACCTACCGGTTGCAGTTGTTCGCGCTGGCGGAGCGCTACCCGGATCTGCGGCTGTTCCTGTCGGGACACAGCCACATAAACGCCCTGGGCCGGCTGGGAAGTGCCCACTGGCTGACGGCCAGCAGTTTCTCCGAGAGCCCCTTTGAGTGCAAGGAGATCGTGGTGCGCGAGGATGGTCTGGCCGTGCGCACGGTGACGCTGCACGGCAGGCTGGGCTGGCGCGCCGACTACTGGTGGGATGCGGCCTATGTGCAGGGGCGCCCCTGCGACCGGGCGCTGGAGGTGCGCTGGTGAGCGCAGAACGGCCGATCAGGGTCGAGGTCCGGCGTGAGCGGCCGGGGGATGCGGCCGCCGTACGGCGCGTCGAGGTGGAGGCCTTTGGCCGTGAGATGGAGGCGGACATCGTGGACCGGCTGCGAGCCGAG
The DNA here is from genome assembly GCA_964564195.1 of uncultured Anaerolineales bacterium. Lineage (GTDB taxonomy): Bacteria > Chloroflexota > Anaerolineae > UBA1429 > UBA1429 > JAAYED01. The sequence goes on from CAZMAI010000030.1 coordinate 19,744, forward strand.
TGCGGCGATTGTCTCTCGTTGGTAGCCGAGGTGTCCGGCGAGATCGTGGGCCATATCCTGTTCGCCCCGGCGACGATCGAGAGCGAGCAAGGCAACCTGTCGTGCGCCGGGCTGGGGCCGCTGGCCGTGCTGCCGGGATGGCAGCGGCAGGGCATCGGCGCGGCGCTGGTGCGTGCTGGCCTGGAGGAGATGCGCGCGGCGGGCGAGCCCTGCGTGTTGTTGGTGGGCCACGAAGCATACTATCCCCGCTTTGGCTTTCATCCGGCTGCCGACTACGGCACGCGCTTTGACCCCGACCTGGGCGGTGTGTTCATGTTCTGCGTGTTTGATGAGGCCACCGTGCGCGCCCACCCGGGGGTGGTGCGCAACTGGTTGATGTGATGGGAGACGCGCCGGTGCGGGACACTGCAGCGCCGCGGATTGAGGTGCGCCGGGAGCGGCATGGGGATCAGGCCGCCGTGCGCCGGGTGGAGGTCGAGGCCTTTGGAAGGTCCAACGAGGCGGACGTCGTAGACTTGCTGCGCCGCAACTGTCCGGAAGGCGTCTCGCTGGTGGCAAAGGTCTCGGGCGAGATCGTCGGGCACATCCTCTTTGAGCCGGCAGGGATCGAAGGGGACCATGGCACGCTGATTGGCGTGGGCCTGGGCCCGCTGGCGGTGCTGCCGGCCTGGCAGCGGCGGGGCGTGGGCTCGGCGCTGGTGCGCGCCGGGATCGATGAGATGCGCGCCGCAGGGCACCCCTTTATCATCATCATCGGGCACCCCTGGTACTATCCGCGGTTCGGTTTCACGTCGCCTGCACCCTATGGCGTGCGTTACGAGCCCGATCACGGCGAGGCGTTCATGATCCTGGTGTTCGATGAGGCGGCCGTGCGGGCCCACCCGGGCGTGGCCCGCGAACGTGCCGAGTTCGCCGCCTGCTGAAAAGGAGCGAACGATGCAGACGATCGTACCGATGATCGACTATGAAGACGGTTCCGCGGCCATGGACTGGCTCTGCCGCGCCTTTGGCTTTCAGGAGCGTGCGCGCCTGCTGGAGCCCGATGGGCGGCTCAGCCACGGCGAGTTGACCTACCGGGGAGGCCGCCTGCTGCTGGCATCGCCCTCGCCCGACTATCGCAACCCGCGCTCGCGGCGCGCGCAGGATGAACGCGAGCAGCGGCTGGCACAGTTGCCCTGGGTCATTGATGGCATTCTCGTGTATGTGGAGGACGTCGATGCGCACTATGCGCAGGCCGCCGCGGTGGGCGCCACAATCTTGTCCGCGCCATCCGATGAGGGCGTCGGCCGGCTGTACCGC
>CAZMAI010000031.1:0-21032 GCA_964564195.1 uncultured Anaerolineales bacterium
AGAGCAACACCTGTTGCTCTCCCCTTTACAGCGTATAGATGCTTCAAGAGCTGCCTCGATCCCTGCACCGAGGAGAGATATGAACAAGATCCTGGCCAAAACGATCTTGAGACCCGTCGTCTGGATTATCTATGCGGCGCTGGCCGCAGGCCTGATCTATGGAATCACCTACCTGATCCGGCTGAACGGCCCCACGTACTTTGCGCAGGCCATCCTGGACGGGCTGCGGCTGGGATTCGTGTATGCCCTGATCGCCCTCGGCTACACGATGGTCTATGGCATCGTGCGCCTGATCAACTTTGCCCACGGCGACGTGTTCATGGTTGGAGCCTTTGCCAGCTACTATGCGATCGCCCGCTACGGCTGGGGGTTCGTCCCCGCGATCCTGTTCGCTATGGCTGTCTGTCTGCTTTTGAACGTGGTCATTGAGCGCGTCGCCTACAAGCCATTGCGCTCCGCGCCGCGTATCGCCTCGCTGATCACTGCGATCGGCGTTTCGTTCTTTCTCGAGTCGTTCACCGCGCTCAACTTTGTCTTTAGCGCAGACTATATCACCTACAAGCGGCCCTTTGAGATCCAGGTCTGGAAATTCTGGGGGCTCAGTGTCACCAACGTGACCGTACTGATTGTGGGTATCACTCTGGCGCTGGTGCTCGGTCTGCAGTTCATTATCCGCCGCACCAAGATCGGCAAAGCCATGCGCGCCACCTCCCTAGACAAACCCGCGGCCCGCCTGATGGGCATCAATGTTGATGGTGTGATCACCTTCACCTTTGCCCTGGGCGCCGCTTTGGCAGGCGCTGCCGGCACGCTCTATGCGATCGCCTTTCCCCAGATCTGGACGTACATGGGCATCATGCCCGGCCTCAAGGCCTTTGTGGCCGCCGTGCTGGGCGGTATCGGCAGCATCCCGGGGGCCTTTGTCGGCTCACTGTTGATGGGCACTGTCGATGTGCTGGTGGTCAGTTTCCTGCCTCTCGGTTCCCGTTTGCGCGATCTGTTTGCCTTTTTGATCCTGATCATCGTCTTCCTGGTGAAACCCACGGGGATCTATGGCGAACCCCAGGTTGAGAAGGTCTAGGAGGAGTTGCGACTATGAAGCGATCCGCGGTTCCGTCCTGGATTCCAACGCTGGCCGTTGCCATCGCCATTTACCTGGGGGTGCTCCTGGCCAAGCAGAACGGCATCATCTCGGTATACTGGTACCAGGTGGTCCAAATCGCCGCCATTACCGCGATATCTGCGCTGGGCCTCAACCTGATCTATGGCTTTAACGGCCAGTTCTCCCTGGGCCACGTCGGCTTTTATGCCATCGGTGCCTATACGTCGGCACTGATCACCAAAGACTATACGATGAAGTGGAGCGGCGGGCAGACCACTGCAGTGTCCTGGCTGATCGCCGGACAGCTGGGCGTTGTGCTGTTGCTTGTGCTCGCCAAACGGCTCAAACTGGGTGCGCTTCGCAAACGGCTCACAGCCTCGCTGGCACAGCACCTGGCCGCCCATGAAGCCAGGACGCTGTCCGCTGTCGTGGTCCTCCTCGTCATTGCCGTTGTGATCGCTGTCTCAATCGCGGCCGCATGGGCCCTGCACGCGGCATTGGCCAAACTCATGGCCTCGCTCGTCGTGGCGCTGCCAGGCGATGTGTCACAGCCGATCATCTTTGCCCTGGCGATTCTGAACGGCGGCACGCTGGCCGCTCTGGTATCGTATCTTGTGGGCCTGCCTCTGCTGCGCCTGGGCTCGGACTATTTCGGTATCGCCACATTGGGCTTTGCAGTCATGGTCTATACAGCGCTGCAGAATTCGGACCTGGTGATCGACACCATGAAGGGCGCCCGCGGGATGGTCGCTATTCCGCCCTGGACCACCTGGCCCTGGGTGTTCGGCGTGCTGGCGCTGCTGATCATCGTCATGCGCAATATGCTGCGCTCCAGCCACGGGCGTGCCATCATCTCGGTCCGCGAGGACGAGATCGCGTCGCAATCCATGGGTGTGGATGTCACACAACTCAAGAACCTGGCGTTCACCGTCGGCGGCTTTTACGCCGGTGTCGCCGGTGCCCTGTACGCCCACCTGTACGGGTTTCTCCATCCCAGCACCTTTAACACGATCAAGGGTTTTGACCCGCTGATCATCATCGTGTTTGGTGGTCTGGGCAGCATGACGGGGACCGTCATGGCATCGGTGATGTTCGCCCTGGTGATCGAGGGGCTGCGCGTGCTGCTGCCTCAGGGCTTTGAGGACTGGCGCTTTGTCATCTACCCGATCATTCTGCTCCTGATCATGTTATTGCGGCCCGCGGGGCTGATGGGCACTTCCGAATGGGGCTGGTTGAAAGCCCCTCTGCCGCCGGAGCGCGATATTCCGGTGCCAAATCACAGCGCTCAAAGCAAGGCCGCCGTAACGCCAAGCGAGGAAGCATAATGGAAGCACAATCCGTCACTGCGCCCGGCGTGAGCACTGTCGAGACGCTACCGCCGACACTGGACATCCGCGAACTCACCATGGTCTTTGGCGGCTTGCGCGCCGTCTCCGCGTTCACGATGGATGTGCCCAGAGGCGGCCTTTATGGCCTGATAGGACCGAACGGCGCCGGCAAGACGACCGTCTTTAACATGATCACCGGAATCTATACGCCCACCTCGGGCGAGATACGCCTGGAAGGTCAGGAGATCTCGGGCCGAGAGGCATTCCAGATCACAAGGATGGGGATCGCCCGCACCTTTCAGAATATCCGCCTCTTCCAGAACCTCACCGTGCTCGATAACGTGAGGATCGCCTTTCATACCCACTCGGGCTATAGCCTGGTAGAGTCCATCTCACGCCTCGGGCGCTTTGGTCGCCACGAACGGGCGCTGACCGAACGCGCCCAGGATCTTTTAGCGGTGTTTGGCTTGCAGGACCGGCAGTTGGAGATAGCCCGCAACCTGCCCTACGGCGAGCAGCGCAGGCTGGAGATTGCCCGCGCCCTGGCTGCCGAGCCCAGACTGTTGCTGCTGGACGAGCCGGCGGCCGGCATGAACCCCACCGAGTCCGAGACCCTGATGGGGCTGATCCGCTTTATCCGCGAGGAGTTCAATCTTACGATCCTGCTCATTGAGCACCAGATGCGCGTGGTGATGGGCATCTGCGAGTGGATCACGGTGATGGACTTTGGACAGGTAATCGCCCGAGGCACAGCGGATGAGATCCGCAACAACGAGGATGTCATCGTCGCCTATCTCGGCCGCGCAGCGGGAAGGGAGCTATAGGCATGCAGTTACTCCAGGTCGACAACCTGCACGTGGCCTATGGCGCGATTCGGGCCATTCAGGGTATCTCGTTCCATCTCGATGCGGGGGAGATCGTCACGCTGATCGGTGCGAACGGGGCTGGCAAGTCCACCACTCTGCGGACGATATCGGGCCTGCTGCGCCCCTTCCGCGGTGACATTCTGTACCAGGACCAGAGTATCGTGCGCACCTCGCCCGAACGCATTGTGCGCATGGGCATCTCGCAGGTCCCCGAGGGACGGCAGATATTCTCCACGCTCACCGTCAGGGAGAACCTGGAGATGGGCGCCTATACGCGCCGCGACAAGCAGGAGATCGAAGCCTCCATGCAGCGCGTGTTCAAGAGCTTTCCGCGCTTGCAGGAGCGCGAGAGTCAGCTGGGCGGGACGCTTTCGGGCGGCGAGCAGCAGATGCTGGCCATGGGACGCGGTCTGATGTCCTCCCCCAGGCTCTTGCTTCTGGATGAGCCCTCGATGGGCCTGGCCCCGATCCTCGTTGAGGAGATCTTTGAGATCATCAAGTCCATCAACGCGCAGGGCACCAGTATCCTGCTGGTCGAGCAGAATGCAGCCATGGCGCTGTCCATCGCCGATCGGGCCTATGTGCTCGAGACCGGCCGCGTGGTCCTGGAGGGCGATGCCCAATCCGTGCTAAGGAACCCGCAGATACGCGAAGCGTACCTCGGCTAGAGCGTTCGTATCAAGCAGCGAGGCTTGAGCAGATGCCTTTGGGATCTGCCAGCCTCGCTGTGTCTCTTTCCTCGAGACTGAGGAGGTACTGTGCTACTGGATCGTTCTCAATTCCGGGACCATCGCCTGTCACGGGCTGAGCGGCGCAACTGGCGCTTTGTGCTCACGTTGGCCGGGGCGCTTGTGCTGTTGGTGGCGTACGCGCTTCCGTTCTTTGACGCGCGCATCGCAGCAGCCACGACCCGCTTTCGGGAGAATCCGGCCATCACCCTGGAATTCCCGTTCCTAGTGCACGGCCAGCACGTCACCCACGCCAAGACTCTGAGAAATGGCCAACTCGAGGCGGTTGACCTGTCGATCGCGCCAGTGGCGGGCGCGCAGAGTTCGGGCCTGAGTTGGCTCATGCGCACCTTCACATCTGCGGACTTGAACCCGGTGCTGAGCTTTGCCATCACCATGGTGATGCCCATGCTCGGCGCCATCCTGGCGTTGCTTCTTGTGGCGAAAAGTTGGACCCGAGCCGAGGGCGTCGCCTCAGGGATGATCCCAGTGGCCCTGGCGACAGGCGTTCTCTCCGTGGGGAGCCTGGTGCTTGCGTGGTGTCACCAGTTTGATTTCTCGACCTATCTGCTGGAACTCGGCGGGGGAGCGCTGGCTCCTGCCACCGGATTCTGGGTAGCGTTGGCGGGTGCGGTCGCCATGACCCTGGGTATCTGGAGCCTGCGTTATGAGACACGGCGCGCTCTGCTAAACTGGTGGGCACTGGCCTTTGTCGTCGCGTTGATCATCTGGTTGTTGATCCGGGTGCGGCCCTACCCTTACCTCGAGATCTGGAATTTCATCAGTGACGGCATCGTGGTCACGTTGCGCATCGTCATCGTATCCTACGGTCTGATCCTGCTGGTCAGCCTGCTGGGTGGCCTGGGGCGCATCTCTCACAACCGGATCATCTATGGCATCGCCTCGTTGTACGTCGAGATCGTCCGCGGAATACCCCTGCTGGTCCAATTGCTGTTCATCTGGTTCGCCCTGCCCAGCCTGTTCCGTGCGCTCGGCGATGTCGCCCTGCGTCTCCCGCCGCAATTCACGGGCCTCGGCAGTTGGCTCAGCGGCCTGCGCTTGAACGAGTACACCGCCGCAGTGCTCGGCCTGACGATTTGCTACGGCGCCTATGGGGCTGAGATCTTCCGTGCGGGCATCTCCTCGATCCACCATGGCCAGATGGAGGCGGCGCGTTCGCTCGGCATGAGCAGTTTCCAGGCCATGCGACACGTCATTTTGCCGCAGGCCGTGCGGGTGATCCTCCCGCCCATCGGCAACGAGTTCGTGGCTCTGATCAAGGACTCTTCACTCGTCTCCGTGCTGGCCGTCTCCGACCTGACACGGCGCGGCCGCGAATACATGGCCCGCACCTTTCTCAGTTTTGATACCTGGATCATGGTGGCCCTCTGTTACCTGGTCCTGACACTGGTCTCGTCTCGGATCGTCGAGTTTCTCGAATCCAAGACGCGGTTTGAGCGCTGATCGGGAGCAAGATCATGGATACAGCAGTACAGACCAACGGCGGCGCGGAGCCGATCATCCAGATTCGTCACCTGCGCAAGTCCTATTATCACGGCAAGCTCGTGGCGCTGGATGACGTCTCCATGGACGTGCCGCAGGGGCAGGTCGCCGTGGTGATCGGGCCCAGCGGATCGGGCAAGTCCACCATGCTGCGCTGCCTGAACTATCTGGAGGTGCCCGACTCGGGCGAGGTGATCGTCGACGGGATCTCGCTCTCGCAGACGCACAACCTGAACGAGGTCCGCACCGAGATCGGCATGGTATTCCAGCAGTTCAATCTCTTCCCGCACCTCAGTGTGCTCGAGAACGTCATGATGGCCCAGCGCATCGTGCGCAAGCGTTCGCGGCAAGAGGCGCAGGACATCGCCGAGGGACTTCTCGTCAAGGTCGGCATCCCGGAAAAGGCCGGTGCCTACCCGCTCCAGCTCTCCGGCGGTCAGCAGCAGCGCGTTGCGATCGCCCGTGCTCTGGCGATGCAACCCAAGATCATGCTCTTTGATGAGCCCACCTCGGCGCTGGATCCGGAGATGATCAAAGAGGTACTGGATGTGATGCTTCAGCTCGCGCAGGATGGCATGACGATGGTAGTGGTGTCGCACGAGATGGGCTTTGCCCGTAACGCCGCCGATCGGGTGATCTTTATGGACGACGGAAACATCATCGAAGACACCACGCCGGGCGAGCTTTTCCGGGCACCCAGACACGAGCGCACGCGCGAGTTCCTGGGCAAGATACTGCATTAGCCACGCCGGATACCGGCGTCCGCACCCGTTCGGCTCGGGGCACGCGGTTAACGACCACAGGCGGCCGCGCCCGCCCACAGCATGACACCGTCTGCCCCGTTTTGTGTGGCGGTTGCGTCTCCGCCGAACAGGACCATTGACACGGAACACCCCGGGGGTATAATTGTCTTCGATGCCAGGCCACTGGTATGTAAAGAGGGGAGAGTTGCTGTGCGCGAGTTGGGCCTGTATGTGAGTGCCAGTCCAGAAATGGATCCCGAGTGTGAACTGCTCGGGCAGATGCTGGCGCAGCTCACCCCCTCCGTGCGCTGGCAGATCAAGCGCACGCCTCCGGCGCATGACAAGACGGATCCCGACTGGCCGGCACTGCAGAGTGCAGACTTTTTTGTGCTGCTCGTGGGCAGCGACATCACGGCTCCCGTCGGCGTCGAGTACGTTACCGCGCGGGAGCACGGCATCCCATCGTTCTGCTATCGCAACACCGGGGCCACCCCCAGCCCGGCGCTGAGCGCCTTTGTACGCCAGGTGCGCACGGACTGGCGGTTGTATGAGACGCCCCAGGCCTTTGCAGGCGACCTGAGAAAGCAACTCGTCAGACGGCTGATCGAGGGCACGCCTGGCTATGGCCTCTCCTTGCAGGAGATTGAAAGGCTCGCAGCCGAGTTGCGAGAAGTCGACGAAATAGAGCGGGGCGCGATGGATGACCGCCGGGGCGCCGGTCGCGGTGGCGTGATTCTGCCCAACACCCCTTTGTAGAGCCAGGTAGTCGATTATGCTTTGCCCCAGATGCAGGATCTCCGCTACAGGCGGCACCAGTTGCCCCCACTGTGGCGATCCGATCCCGGAAGAAGAGATCTTTGAGGGGCAGGGAGGCCACTACCTGCGGCTATTTCTGCTGATCTCCCTGATCCTCTTTGTGACGACCACCGCCGTGGCAAGCTTGCGCTCGGGGCAGCCTTTCCGGCTGAACCTGTTGCTCAACTCCAGGTGGTTCTGGCTCTATGGGCTGATTTTCGTGTTGCCCGTGGCCTTTGGTGTGCATTTCTGGAGGATGCTGCGGGGCGAACAAGTGCGGGTGACGGACACCTATATCGAGCGCCTATCGCATTGGGGTCACGAGAGGATGCTCTGGGCGGACGTCAGCGACTATCGCAAGCAGGTTCTTCCGTTTCGCGACACCCGGCTCGGGCACGTCGCCCGGCTCAGCCGCTGGCTGACCAGAGGCCGGCTCTTTGCCCACATTCCCCCCTATGCCTACGACCTGATCGCCAGGGATCAGCATGGCGAGAAGCAGGTATTCCGCCTGGAGCCGGGGAGCATCGGCGATCTACCGTGGCTGCTGGCGCTGGTCGAGGAGCATGCTGGAGCCCCCGACTCGGCCTGACGTAGGGATGCTCTAGCGCGCCGTGTGGCCCTTGCCAACAAGCCTGAATGGCAGATAGACATCCGCAACAGGGGTAATAGCTGGCTGTACCGCCAACACCGGTTGCCCGGGTAGCCTCATGGCATAGTAGCTGCCGCCCAGCCAGTATCCACCCTCGACAAAACGCCAGGTTCCCTCTGTCGTCTCCAGCGGAACCTGCATTTGCACCAGCGCACTTTGCCCGGCGGGGAGCGGCGCCAGGCCCGCAAGGCGCGCCTCAAAGCTCTCGCCGTCCGGTTTCCAGCCCCATAGCTCGAGAGCGTCAATCGCGGCCAGCTGTGTGCCCACGTTCTTGACCTGCATCAGCACAAAGGCCGTCTCACCAGAGTTGTACAGGGAAAAGGTCGTGATCTCCAGCTGAGGTCCCTCCACCGCCACATCCCCCGTGAGGCGGGCAAATACCAGGCGATGTCCCGCCTGCAGATAGGAGAGGGTCTGTATCTGCCAATTGCCCACCTGTTGAAGCGGAGATTCGGCAGTGACCTCCACCTGTGCCCCGGCCCCCGGAGGCAGCGTAACCCGCCGGTCGGAGAATGCCTCCCAGCGGGCGCCATCGGGGCGCAGGCCCTCGAGCACGAGACCATCCAGGGAGAGGCTGTCCTGTGAGGTATTGCGGATACCTAGCGACAACGTCACTCGATCACCCACCTGAGGCGTTGTCGCTGGCCCGGTCAGCCTGAGGAGCGTCAGCGGCGCGCTACCGATATCCAATTGCCCGCGCGCTGGCAGGCCAGCGGCGCCCTGATCCGCATGCCACGATACACGGCCCACATACCATGTACCGGAGGAAGGCGGCATAGCAGCCACGCGCACATCCAGGCGCTCGCCTGTACCGAGCATCCAGTTCCCCACGGCCTCGGCCACATGGCTGTCACCGTCCAGGGAGAACAGGGATACCTGCACCAGGTCCAGCAAGAAGGGAGCCGTGCTCTGGTTGATGAGAGGAACGACAAGCTCGACGGCCTCGCCGAGCCTGGCGGGCTGGATCGAGGCCGTCACCTGGCCGGCGATCTCTATGGGAATCAGGCAGCCATCACGGCCGATATAGGCCCCTACGGTGAGTTCGTGGCGAGACAGGCCATAGACCTCGCGCAGCGCGCCCAGGTCGGGCTTTACCCAGTCAGACCCCTGACGCACCAGGAGTTCGAGATGGAGATGGGCATCGGTGACACCGGAGGCACCCGAGTGGCCGATCGGCTCGCCGGTGCGCACAAAGCGCTCACCGGACTGCGGATCGCGCAGATGGGCCAACCTCACCAGCCAGTTGCCCGTCTCATCGACGATATCGACATAGTAGCCATAGGTCGTCTCTAGCGGGCGCAGGTCCGTGCGAAAGTACGCCTTGCCGGAGAAGGGGGCATAGAGCGCGATGCCCACCGGCATGCCGAGGTCCCAGGCGATCCCGGTAGCCTTGCCAAGCTCCCAGTGACCCTCAGGCTCCCAGGTGATGCGATAGCTCTCGCCGCAAGCCCAGGGCAGCACAAAGTCCGCCGGCACGCCATAATCCGCCCCTTCGGCATGCGCCGCCAGGGGCAGAAGTAGAATCGCCAGGAGCACCAGAACAAGCGACCCGCGTCCCACACGGACCTCCACGAAAGCGCATCTATTTACATATTATAACCGGGAACCAGGCGTGGCGCAATACACGGTCCACGGTGCTCCCAGCCAGGACCTTGATGAGGGGAGCAGAGCCGTAGCCTCCCATCAAGAGCAGCTGTGCCGACTCGCGTTCCATCGCGCGCAGGATGGCTTCGTGCGCCGGGCCGTTCTCACGACACAGCTGCACATCAGTGACACCTGCCTCGCGCACGTAGGCCTCTGCCTCGGACATATCCTGCCCTGAGGCCCCTGTCTCGCCGGACGAGAGGATCACGCCCGACAGGCCCCAGTGAGACAGTATGTAACGAAAGACATACAGTGCCTCGCGAGATTTCGGGCTGGCGTCGTAGGCCAGCGCCACCCGCTGGAGATCCAGAGAGGGAGAACCGGGCACCGCCAGTATGGGTCGCGCCACGCGTGTAGCAACACCCTGGAAGATCGTGCCAAGGGGCCTTTCGGCGACCTGGCCTTGCTCACGGCGCTGGTTGATGACCACCAGATCGGCCCAGCGTGCGTCGCTGAGGATCTTTTCCACCACGTCCCCCTGAACGATACGACCGGTGGCGGTGACGCCGAGCTCCCGGGCCCGCGCAAGAAACTCGTCCACCACCTCCTGGCCATGCTGGCGCGCTTCTTCGCTGCTGTTGGCCAGTACATGCAGACCTCGCAGGGCTCCCCCCTCGCGCCGGGCGATCTCTGCTGCCTGCTCCAAAGCGCGCCACCCGCTGGGCGCCCCGGTCAGCGTCAGCAGAATCTCGTGAAAGAGCGTCTCCTCCCCGGCAGCCTCGACACGCTCACTGCGCCAGGCGCCCGCCCGCGGACCGCTGCGCAGCACGCGCGGGACGATCCAGCCCAGCAACCGGCTCGCCAGCCGCCGGAGCACATTATTGATGCCCTTGCCGTATTGCTGGCCGAAATCTCGGGCCAGCTCCCAGGGGGCCAGAGGGCGCCCCAGCTCGAGAGACATCAAATAGCCGCGCTCGATCACCGAAAAGTAGAGATCCGCCTCGGTGAGGCCTGGAAAGTGCCTAAGCATCTCGCCGCGACGTATTTCCTGCACCACCGGCATATAGACATGGTCGTACCAGTGCGTCACCGCCTCTTCAGCGGACATCTCACGGCTGGTCTCGGTCTCGACAAAGTAACGGTGTGTTCTGATATGCTCACGAAGCCTCGTATAGTCGCCGGGCATCGAAAGGCGCACGTTCTGCTCTGGCCGGAGGACGTCCAGATGCGTGTCATCGAGGAACTCCCGGTAGGCGCCCAGGGTGTCCAGATCCTCCAGCGTCAGATCGGCCGTAACCGGCACACGGCTGGAGACCTCGACGACCTCCGCATCGATGAACGCTTGTCCCTCCTGGCGGGCGACAGACACGCGATGATGGCCATCCACCACGAAATAGGCGTCACCGACCTTGTAGAGCGAGATAGCTGGCAGGTGCACGCCTGCCGACGAGGCCGAGCTCACGCTCACCCACTTGCCCTGCAGGTAACGCTGCAGCGGCGTAAAGACACGGTCAAAGTCACCGCTGCGCCCCAGGCTCCCGATGATCCGATCCAGTGGCACCGGCTGAAGACCGCGGTAGCGCTGCTCGCGCAGCCCGATCCGCTGCTTGACCTCTTCATAGGGCAGAAGGCTCTGATCCCGTCCAAAGACACGCATCAAGCGGCGGCGCCAGCGGCCCTTATTCAGGGCGCGATCGAACTCCCGTTGCGCCTTAGCGAGCATGATGACGCCTGTCTTGACGCGCAGACTGGAGACCGGGTAGTGTCAGCGCCCGCGCGAGCAGATAAAGGGCAGAAACAAGCATGCCGTATCAACCTTTCAGTGCGTGGCACAGGCGATGCAGGGGTCAAAGGCGCGGACGACGCGCCCCACAGCGCGCTCCAGCTCCAGGTTGATCCCCGCGTCGGTGATGTACCGGCGCGCCGCCACCTCCAACGCACGCTCGATCGCCAGAATGTTGTACTGGGTTGGTATCACAAAACGCGCCTGCTCGACCAGGCCACCAGAAATGACATAATGATGGATGAGCGGTCCCCGCGGGGCCTCCACAAGCCCGTACCCTTCGCCCTCCATGCCACCGCAAGGCGCGCGCAGCTCGGCATGGGTCAGATCTGTCTCCAACAACGCGACGGCACGCTCCAGGCAATATATCAACTCGATGCAACGCGCCAGATCGAACAGGAGAATCGCGTGCGCAGGATAGCCCCACTCGGAGCGAAAGCGTGCCAGGAGGTCATCGGCCACGGGCGTGCCCATCTCAGGCAGCAGATTTAGCCGGGCCAGCGAATTGGCACGGAGAATCTGCCCTCGAAACAGAATGCCATCCGAGTAACTGGCCTCGATCGGTCTGAGCTCCAGGTGCTCGGACAGATCCCGCGCTGAAAAGCTGTCCGCTTCCGTGCCATCGGGCGCGAGCACCCGAATGGAGGAGCCATAGTAGCTGTGGCCGCGATGCACTGACGCAAGATAGTGGGTGGGCTCATCGTCGCCGAGAGTACCGATGCGATCCCGCAGGCCCTCGAACATGGCCCAGTAGAGATCCACCAGTTCCATCGCCGGGGCGAGCCCCTCGATCAGTTCGCGCCGCAGCGCATCCATGGCCGCGGGATCGAGTCCGGAGGCGACCCCACCCACCACAGCACGCACCGGGTGGATGAACTGCCCTCCCGCCAGAGTGATCAGCTTCGTACCGAGGCGGCGGATCGCCAGCGCTCGCGGCGCGATATCGGCATGCTCGTCCCCGAGATGAAAGATGCTCGGCCGGCCCTCTGCGCCCGAAAAGTCTGGCATGGTAAAGAGAAAGAGGGATGTGGCCTGGTTCTGAATCAGCTGGCCCAGCATCATCAACTCGCGGATTTGGACAGCGGCGGGTGGCGGGACAATCCCGCAGGCATCCTCCAGCGCCTTGACGGCGGCCAGATGGTGAGCCGTGGAACAGACGCCACAAATGCGCGGTACCAGTACGGGCACCTGCTCAGCCGGCACGCCCTGGATGAGCAACTCGAACCCCCGCAGCTCGGTAGCCTGAAAGTGCGCCGAGAGCACCTCGCCCCCGCGAAAGTTGATCACCGCGCGGGCATGCCCCTCGATTCTGCTGAGCGGTACAGTCAGTGTAGCCATCAGAACACCTTGCTCTTGTCGCGCGGCGTACCGGTATAATCGGCGAACTGGAACACAAACAGAGAGAACTGGGGCGAGCGCAGGCCGGTATCCACCTCCTCGGGAGGGATGTCCGTGAGGCTCGCAAAGACCCGCTGGATACCCTCGAGCCACTCGTCGGACGAGCGTTCGATAAAGGTGTCCGATGGCCCACGGCAACCGACACAGGGATGGCCCGCACGCGGGCAGGGCGCCCTGCATCCTGCGCGTGTCGACGATCCGATGCACAGCAGCCCCTGGTTGATCAGGCAGATGTTGGGATCCAGCGTTCCGCCGTGAAAGCCAACCAGATGATCGGGCCGGTCACGGGTCTTTTTCCTGCCGCACTCGGCGCACACCATACGCGGCGCGCTAAAGCTCTCCGGGCTGAACAGGAGCGCCATAAAGAGCTCGGGGGTAGGAGGACATCCCGTGAGATACCGGTCCACGGCGACAACGGTATCGATGCCCCGAGACTTGCCCAACAACCGCGGGACGTTGCGGCGCTCCATCGAATCGAGAAAGAGCTCGCGCACCTCGTCACGCGAGCCGAGATTGGCGACGCCCCCGGAGACCGCGCAAGTGCCCACCGCTACCACATGGTGTGCGTGCCTGACCGCTGCCCTCAAGCGAAAAAGGTCATCTTCGGTGTAGACCGCGCCGGTGACCAGCAGCGTGTCGACCTGGGGAATATCGTCGCTGGAGATCACCAGGGGCATATAGAGCAACCGGCGGTTATCGATCCAATCGTCGGCGTTGAGAAGCGACACCTCGCATCCGGAGCAGCCAGAAAGCTGTAGCACGGCAAACCGTTCTTCCATTGCGCTACCACCGCCTCGGGTATTGGATCCGGCCCTTCCACCGGCACCACGCGAACGCGTGCCTGCAGGGCGATTCTAGCACCATCCCTGGACCTATCAAAGCCATTCGGGGCGCCTGCTGATCGCAAGCGATCAGCAGGCACCTATCTCAGACCGGAGCCCTTGTGTTATACTAACGTGGGACAAGATGAAAGGAACCCTGTGATGCCCGGATGGTCATGGCCGCGCGAAGCGGCGCAGGATATTGCGCGCGCACGCCAGATCGCTGAGGTGCTGATCCGCAATGGATTGGGCTTTATGGTCGATCGCAGCGGCCTCTCCCGCTATCTGCCCCTCTGGCGTGCGCAAAGAGCCCGGAAGGAGACGCCCCGGCATGGGCGGCAACTGCCGGAACGTATCCGCCGTACGCTGGAGGAACTCGGGCCGACCTATGTCAAGCTCGGGCAGATTCTCAGCACCCGCCCCGATGTCCTCCCTGAAGAGTACATTGTCGAGCTCAGCAAGCTGCAGGACGATACCCCTGCGGTACCGTCGCCTCAGATCATCCAGGTGATCGAGGGCGAGCTCGGACAGCCCCTCGACAGACTGTATGCCACCTTTGTGGGGGAGCCTATCGCCTCGGCATCGATCGGGCAGGTGCATCGCGCGACCCTTGCTGACGGGAGAGCTGTGGTCATCAAAGTGCAGCGTCCCGGCATCGAGAAGGAGGTCGAAGCTGACCTGCGCCTGATTCGCGCACAGGCCCGAGCGCTCGAACGACGCTCCCGGATGGTAGCCTCTCTCGGGTTGAGCGAGGTCATCCAGGAGTTCTCGGACAGCCTGTTGAATGAGCTGGACTATCACAGGGAGGGGCGCAACGCCGACCGGCTGCGCGAGTTGGTGCGCAGCGACCTGGTTTCACTCCCAGAGATCATCTGGGATCACACCACACGGCGCGTCCTCACCATGACGGACCTTGAGGGCATCAAGATCAGCGAGCGCAGCACCTTAATCGCGGCGGGCTATAACCTGCAGCAGGTGGCGGAGCGCGTCATCGATGCCTACATGAGCCAGGTTTTTGTGCACGGCATCTTTCAGGCCGATCCGCACCCGGGCAACATCATGGTGTGCGGGGATCGCATCGGCCTGGTGGACCTCGGCAACGTCGGCTACCTGACCCCTGCCATGCGCGACCATCTGGGCCAGTTGTTGTTCTCCCTGGTCCGGCAGGACGCGGATGAACTCTTGCAGGTGCTCGTGGACATGGGCGCGATGTCGCGCCAGACAGACACCGATGCGCTGCGCCGCGAGCTCCAACGGCTGCTGTTGCGTTACTATGGCGTCTCGCTGGAGAGCATCCCCATCGCGCAATTCCTCAGCGAGCTGATGGGCGTCGCCTTTCACTATCATATTCGCCTGCCCGGCGACCTGGCGCTCCTGGCCCGCACCGTCGTGGTCCTGGAGGGCGTGATTCGCAGTCTGGATCCCAGCGTAGTGTTGGCTAAACGCCTGGAACCCTTTATAATCCGCCTGTTACGCGAGCGGGTCAGCCCCAAGAGGCTGGGCCTGGATGCCGTCAAGACGATAGATGACCTCCGTGCAGCCCTGCAGGTGCTCCCGCGAAGGATGGATTTGCTGTCGGATCAACTCGCCAGAGGCGAGATGACCGTCGGCGTCGATCTCAGGCGGATGGATCAGATGCTGCGAAGGGCGGAAGCCATCGGCAACCGCATCTCATTCAGCGTCGTCATCGCGGCGATCATCATGGGATCCTCGCTGATCCTGCTCGGTGGCGAGGAGGCAGCGGCCTTTCGGCT
Source organism: uncultured Anaerolineales bacterium (assembly GCA_964564195.1). GTDB lineage: Bacteria > Chloroflexota > Anaerolineae > UBA1429 > UBA1429 > JAAYED01. Next base: position 15,055 of record CAZMAI010000031.1, read on the forward strand.
ACCGCTCACAGATATCGTGCTCCCGATCCCTCAGGTAGCCTTTCTGGTGGCGGGCCTGCTGGGCGCCTGGTGGCTGATATCGATTGTCCGCTCCAAAGGGCTCTAGCCCAGTTAAGTCAGTCTGCTTTCGCGGAGGTGCTGGATCCATGAAAGTAATGGTAACCGGTGGCGCCGGGTTTATCGGCTCGCACATCGTCGACGCAATGCTGGCAGCGGGACACGATGTCTGCGTGGTGGACGACCTGTCCACCGGCCATCGCGAAAATGTAGATGCACGCGCCCGCCTCTATGACGTCGATATTCGCGACGAGGCTGCCCTGGAGGTGGTATTCGAGCAGGAAAAGCCCGAGGTGATTTCGCATCAGGCCGCCAAAGCCAACGTGCGCGAATCGATGGTCCGGCCGGTGCTCTACGCCGAGGTCAACATCCTGGGCTCGCTCAATCTCCTGGAGGCTGCGCGCCGTCACGCGGTACGCAAGATCATCTATGCCTCCACGGGGGGCGCCGTATACGGCGAGTTGGAGTATGTGCCCGCCGATGAGGCCCACCCCATCAACCCTCTCGATCCGTACGGTGCCAGCAAGCACCAGGTCGAGCATTACCTGTACATCTATGGCCGGCATTACGGCCTGGACTATACCATCTTACGGTATCCCAACGTCTACGGCCCGCGGCAGGACCCGGAGGGCGAGGCGGGGGTGATCGCCATCTGGACCGGCAGGATGCTCAAGGGCAGGTCAACGATCGTGTACGGCTCTGGCGAACAGGAACGCGACTTCGTCTATGTGGGCGATATCGCCCGCGCCAATGTGCTGGCCGTCGACAAGGGCGGCGGAGAGATCATCAACCTGGGCTCCAGCATCGGCACCTCGATCAATGAGGTGTTCGGCCTGCTCCAGAGATACACGGGCTATACGCAGGAGCGCGCGCACGGCCCCGCAAAGCAGGGCGAGGTCTTTCGCAGTTTCATCACCCACGAAAAGGCGGAGAGACTGCTGGGATGGCTACCGACGGTTTCACTGAGCGAGGGCCTTGAGCGGACTGTAGACTATTTCCGGCGCTAGTGGGATGGGCGCCGTGAGTGCCACTTCCGCCAGCCAGGAACACGCTGTCGCCGTTAAGCCCCTGGCTGTCTCTGCCGTGGCAGGTCCCCTGGCGGAGATCATGGCGGCGATGGATGTCCAAAAGGGGCACCAGGCCGTCTACATCGCCAGCATTCCAGCCCGTGACCCGCTCTATGGACAGCCCAACCCGAGACTGCCCTCGGAGCTGAGCCACGCCCTCAAAAAGATCGGGGTTCAGCGCCTGTACAGCCACCAGGCGGCCGCACTGCAGGCTGCCCGTCAGGGCAAAGATCTGGTTGTCGTTACCTCCACCTCAAGCGGCAAGACGCTGTGTTACAACCTCCCCGTGCTGGAGCGCGTCCTGGCGGACCGCGAGGCACATGCGCTGTACATCTATCCCATCAATGCGCTGATCAACGACCAGTTTAATGCGCTGGCGCGACTGAACCTCGAGCTGGGACATAGCGCAGTTGGCATTGATCGCTACAGCGGCTCCGTCACGACGGATCGCCGCCGGGACATCCGCGCCAGACAGCCCAACATCCTGCTCACGAACCCGGAGATGGTGCACCTGAGTTTTCTGCAGTGGCACCATCTGTGGGCGCCGATGTGGCGAAATCTCGCCTACATCGTGCTGGACGAGGTGCACACCTACCGGGGCGTCTTTGGCGCGCATATGGCGGGACTCGTGCGGCGACTGCTGCGGGTCGCCCATCACTATGGCGCCGATCCCCGCTTCATTTGCTGTTCCGCCACCATCGCCAACCCGCGCCAGCTGGTCGAGAGCCTCATCTCACGCCCATGCACGCTGGTGGATCGGGACGGTTCCGCCAGCGGCCGCCGCCTGTTTGTACTCTGGAATCCGCCGCTCCAGCCCGAAGAAGGCGAAAACGTCAGGCGCCCCTACACAGACGAGTCCGTTGACCTCCTGCAGCTCTGCCTGCAAGCAGATATGAACACGATCGTCTTTACCCGGGCGCGCCGCGTCACAGAGCAGATGCTGCGCAAGAGCCAGGGGCTCGGCCCGGACGCCGATGAAACCACGGACGAGCCCGTACCTCAGATCGCCTCGTACCGGGCGGGATATCTGGCCGAGGAGCGTGAAACGATAGAGTCTCGCCTCAAGCTGGGTGAGCTCCGCGGCGTGATCACCACCAACGCCCTGGAGCTGGGCATCGACATCGGCGGGCTGGACACCGCCATTATCGCTGGCTACCCCGGCTCGATCATGTCCACCTGGCAGCAGGCGGGGCGCGCCGGGCGGCGGGGGCGCGACGCGCTGGTTTTCCTCGTCGCCTCGCAGAACCCCCTCGACCAGTTCTACATGCTGCATCCCGAGCAGTTCTTTGCAGAGCCCCACGAGCAGGCCGTCGTCGATCTGGCCAACCCATTTGTGCGGCTGCGGCATTTGCTCTGCAGCGCGCGCGAGATCCCCTGGTCGCTCGAGGAGATCGCTCGCCAGCCACTCGATGTCCAGCGCGACCTGACCGCGCTCAAAGAGGCTGGCGTTCTGGAGGAGCAACGCCCCAGGGGAGAGCCACAGCTGGCCTATCCGGGCGAGGACGCCCGCAAGGGGCTCCACATGCAGATCTCATTGCGCTCGGCCGGGCAGGAGACCTTTACCATCCGCGATGAACAGCGCCACGAGATCGGCACCATCCAGCCGCCCAACGTCTATCGTGAGGCGCACCCGGGGGCCATCTACCAGCACATCGATGGCGACTATCGGGTGGTGGGGCTCAATCGCTACGAGCACGCCATCACCGTGCGCCCCGAGCCGCTGCCCCACTATACCCGCTCGCAAAGCGCCTCCAGCATCTCTGTGGCCAGGGAGTTGGCTCGCCGGACACTGGGCGACGAGCAGGCAGGACTCTCGGTGCACCTGGGCGAAGTGACCGTCACAGAGGTCGTCTCGGCCTACCAGGAGCTCGAGATGGGCAGCAACCGCTTGGTACGGCGCGTCAACCTGGAGACGCCCCTGCGCATCCGGCTCCATACCACCGGTCTGTGGATCAGCCTGCCGCCCGCGCTGGAACCGGCGATGCCGGGCCTGTCCGAGAGTGAGCGGTCACAAGCGCTGGAATATGGGCTCCACGCCGTCGAGCACCTGCTGACGGGGTTGGTGCCGCTCCTGGTGATGTGCGACCGGCGCGATATCGGCGGCGAGTTCGCCGTCAGCCACCCCGATGTGGGAGCTGGCGCGCTCTTTCTTTACGATGCTTACGAGGGCGGTATCGGCCTGGCCGAGGCCGCCTTTGAACAGATTGAACAACTACTCGCCCTGGCATACGACACAGTGCGGGATTGCTCCTGCCAGGATGGTTGCCCCGCCTGTATCCAGTCCAGCAGCTGCCGCCGGGGCAACGAATCCCTGGACAAGCACGCGGCCATCTCCCTGCTGTCCACGCTGGCGCCCGCGTTCGCCGCCTCCGCGACGGTTACGCTGGGTCGGCGACAGCGCGTGGGCGATGGGCTAGAGCGCAGTCTCGAGCGCGCGATCGAAGAGATCGACCTGGCCACGCGCAAACGAAGCATCCACGAGGCCGCCACTGCGATGCCGGCAGAGCCGGCGCCCGCCGGTCCGGAGTACGCCGTGGGCGCCTGGGTGCGGCACGCCGTCTATGGCCGCGGGATCGTGATCGAGACCGACGGTTCGGGCAATGCGGCCTGGGTCACCGTGCGCTTTGTGCGGCGCAGTGTTATCCAGCGCATCTCGTCCAAAAGCCCGCAACTGCGGCCCGAATGAAGCCCACGAGGCTCACCTCGCTTCGGCCTTGACGCCCCCGCGAGCGCCATGCTATAGTGCCGCCAGTATCGCTCCACACCGAGAACCCCCTGATACTCCAGTCGAGGAGGCAGCAAAGTGACCAAGTACACCATCGGCATCGACTTTGGCACCGAGTCCGCCCGTGCCGTGCTCGTGAGACTCTCCGATGGCGCCGAACTTGCCTCAGCCGTGAGCGAATACGCTGATGGCGTCATCGATGAGGTCCTGCCCGGGTCCGACATCCGTCTCGAGCCGGACTGGGCGCTACAGAACCCGCTGGACTATGTGGCGGCTGTCAAGGAGACCGTGCCCCAGGTTCTTGCCGAGAGCGGCGTCTCACCCGACGACATCATCGGTATCGGCATCGACTTTACGGCATGCACCATGCTTCCGACTACTGCTGATGGCACGCCGCTCTGCGCGCTGCCCCAGTATCGCGACAACCCGCATGCCTGGGTCAAGCTGTGGAAGCATCACGCCGCCCAGCCTGAGGCCAACTATCTCAATCAGGTCGCTGCCGAGCGCGGGGAGCCCTGGCTCTCCCGATACGGCGGCAAAATCTCATCCGAGTGGTTCTTTCCCAAGTCGCTGCAGATCCTGAACGAGGCACCAGAGATCTATGAGGCAGCCGACCGGTTGATCGAGGCGGCAGACTGGATCGTCTGGCAGTTGACAGGTGTCGAGACGCGCAACAGCTGTACAGCGGGCTACAAGGCGATCTGGAGCAAGGAGGATGGCTTCCCGAGCCCCGATTTCTTTGCCGCGCTACACCCGCGCATGCGCAACATTGTCCAGGAAAAGATGAAGGAAGAGATCCTGCCTCTGGGCGCACGGGCAGGCGGGCTGACGGAGGAGATGGCCGCGGCCACCGGGCTGCGCGCTGGCACCGCCGTTGCCGTCGCCAACGTGGATGCGCACGTGGCGGTCCCCGCCGCGACGGTCATTGGCACCGGCCGCATGGTGATGATCATGGGCACCTCCACCTGCCACATGGTGGTGGGCGAGAGACCGGAAATCGTCCCCGGCATGTGCGGCGTGGTGGAGGATGGGATCCTGCCGAACCTGGCTGGCTTTGAGGCCGGGCAATCGGCCGTTGGCGATCACTTTGCCTGGTTTGTGGAGCACTGCGTCCCGGCCGCCTACGAAGCGGAAGCCGAGCGCCGCGGCCTGAATATCCACCAGTTGCTGGAGGAAAAAGCCACCGCGCTCAAGGTGGGCGAATCGGGGTTGCTGGCGCTGGACTGGTGGAACGGCAACCGTTCGGTCCTCGTGGACGTGGACCTGACGGGGATGCTGCTTGGCGCAACGCTGGCTACCCGGCCGGAGGAGATCTATCGCGCGCTGATCGAGGCGACCGCCTACGGCACACGGGTGATCATCGAGTCATTCCGCGAGAACGGCGTGCCCGTGGACGATCTGGTGGCCGCGGGGGGATTGCCCGAGCGCAACCGGCTGTTTATGCAGATCTATGCCGACGTGATGGGCCAGGAGATCAAGGTCGTGGGCACCACCCAGGCGGGCGCCGTTGGTTCAGCCATGCATGGCGCGGTGGCGGCAGGAGCGGCCGCTGGCGGCTATGATACGATTGAGCAAGCGGCAGCCAACATGGCCCACCTCAAGGATGAGACCTACCGCCCCATCGCCGAGAACCACGCGATCTATGATCGGCTCTATCGCGAGTATGTCATCCTGCATGACTATTTCGGGCGGGGCGAGAACGACGTCATGAAGCGGCTCAAGGCGCTGCGCGCCGAGGTGCTCACCGCCTGACAACGATGGCGCGCCATACCGTCGCAAATACAGGCTCCCTGGCGCGCCCGGGAGCCTGTCCTCTTACAGGAACGACTCGGGGTCCACCTCTAGACGCCAGCCTGGCGGCAACAGGACGTCTCGCAGCGCCTCGGCGGGCGCCGTGCCGCGCACCAGGATCTGCCAGCGCCATTCACCGCGCAGCCGCTCGTAAAAGGCCGGCGCCGGACCGATCAGATCGACCTCGGGTAGCCCGAGCCGTGCGATGCGCTCAGAGAGCAGCGTGTAAAGTTCCTCGGCGGCCTGCTGGGCTCGCCGCGCATCGGCATCGGTGTACAACAGGCGGATCATGCGGCTGATTGGCGGGTACCAGTGCTCGCGCCGGAAGGCGATCTCGT
>CAZMAI010000032.1:0-3347 GCA_964564195.1 uncultured Anaerolineales bacterium
TGCCGCGCGCTGGACATGATCGTCATCGCCCGCACCGACCCGCACGCCATCCAGGACAAGGCCGCCGCCGCGCACCCGGAGTGGGTCGCGGTGACCGCCGACGGCAAGCCTCGCCGGCACTGGGCGGCGCCCGACCACTGGGTCACCTGCGCCCTGGGCCCGCACGCTGAAGTGTTCATGACCGACGTGCACCGCGAGATCATGGCGCTCTACCACGTTGAGGGGATCTTTGGCAACCGTTGGTCCGGCCACGGCATCTGCTACTGTGATTGGTGCCGCGAGCGCTTTGCGGATGCGACAGGCCTCGACCTGCCTCTTGAGGCCAGCCCCGCCGATCCGGCCTACCGCGCCTGGCGCCAGTGGCGCGAGGACCGGTTGTTTGCCCTGTGGGACCTGTGGGATCGCACGATTCAGGAGATCAATCCGCAGGCCCGCTACATCCCCAACGCCGGAGGCGGCGCACTTAGCGATCTGAACATGGCGCGCACCGGCGCGCGGGCGGATATCCTGTTCGCCGACCGGCAGGCCCGCAGCGGCCACACGCCCCTCTGGGTGGCGGGCAAGAACGGTAAAGAGTATCATGCGGCGCTGGGGGCCAAGCCCTCCGGCGGCATCTTTTCCGTGGGCGTGGAGGAGCGCTACCGCTGGAAGGACTCGGTGCAGGCCGCCCCCGAGATTCGCGGGTGGGTCGCCGAGGCCACGGCCAACGGGCTGAGACCATGGTTTACAAAGTTCGGCGGCGTGCACCATGACCGCCGCTGGCTGCCCCTGGTAGAGCACCTGTACGACTGGCACTATCGCCACGAGCGCTACCTGCGCAACACCGCCTCGCTGGCGACGGTGGCGCTGGTCTACTCGCAGCGGACGGCCGGTATGTACTCCAGCGCCGAGGCGCGGGACCGGATCGAGGGAGCCGCCCTGGGCATGTACCAGGCGCTGCTCGAGGCGCGCATCCCCTTTGACATGCTGCACGAGGACCACCTGGACGCCGAGCACCTGGCGCGCTATCGCGCCCTGATCCTGCCCAACATCGCCGCGCTCTCGGACGCGGCCTGCGACGCCTTGCGCGAGTATGTGGCTCAGGGTGGCGGGCTGCTGGCCACTCACGAGACTTCCCTCTATGACGAGCACGGAGATCGCCGGGACGATCTGGGGCTGGGCGATCTATTCGGGGCGCGCTGCACCGGCGGGGTCGAGGGCCCCATGCAGAACGCCTATCTGCACGTCGCGCCGGGCGGAGCAGGGACGCACCCGCTGCTGGCGGGGCTGGAGGACGCGCAGCGCCTGATCCACGGCGTGCACCGCCTGCCCTGCGCGCCACTTGATCCCGAGCAGACGCCGCTGCTCACGCTGGTACCCTCCTACCCCGACCTGCCGATGGAGCAAGTGTACCCGCGCATCGAGCGCACCGGCATCCCCGAGGTCTATGTGCAGGCCTGCGGCTCGGGACGCGTGGTCTACTTCCCCTGGGATATCGACCGCACCTACCACGAGCTATTGAATGAGGATCACGGTCTGTTGCTGCGGAACGCCGCGGCCTGGGTGGCAGGCGCGTTACCGGTGACGGTGGATGGGCCGGGAGTGGTGGACGTCACGCTCTGGCGGCAGAAAGGCTCGCTCACCCTGCACCTGGTGAACCTGACCAACCCGCGCGCCCAGCAGGGCCCGCTGCGCGAGGTCTATCCCGTGGGCGAGCAACGCATCCGCCTCGCGCTGCCGGCGGGAGCACGCGTAGAGCGGGTACACCTGCTGTGCGACGGCGACGAGCCTGGACCTGTGACGATCGACGACGGCTGGCTGGTGACAAGCGTCCCGCGCGTGCACGAGTACCAGGCGCTGGCCATCGATCTGGCCTGAAAAGCTCCTATCACCTGGCGATCAGTTCAGCGTCTTGTGATACGCGCAGGTCCAGTCCACGGTGCGAAAGCCCATGTTGGTATAGAGCAGGCGCGCGGGATAGTTCTCTTCCATGGAGCAGATCACGGCGTGGCAATAGCCTCGTTGCCGGTAGGCATCTAGCGCCGCCAGCACCAGGTAACGGCCCAAGCCGTTACCTCGCAGATCCTGTTCGACATGCAGCCAGCGAATGTAGACCCAGTCTCGTGCTGCAGGTATGGGCTGAAAAGCCGACTGAGAGATACAGACACAGACACCAACCTGACGCTTCCCCTGGTACGCCACGAGCGCAAGCTCCTCCACGGTAGGGAGGGGTTCCGACCACTGCCAGTCGAGCGATACCGATAGCGGCGCCTCTGGCAGGAAGAAGGCATAGTTCGGCCAGTCCAGCACCAACTCGCCGCTCACCGGAACGTAGCCAGTGGCGCCGAACAGCGCATGGACGTGATCCAACCGCCCCGACAGGCAGGCATGCTCGGCGTGATACCAGGGGTAGGTATGGTCATAGTGCCAGGCGATGAGCTCCGTCGCGCCCGCATCGCGCACCATCGACTCGGCTCTCTCGAGCAGCAACTGACCCGCCCTGCGGTGACCAGGTTCGTATGCCAGAAAGCGCAGCACCCCGCGCCTGGGTGTCTCTTCCGTGGCAGCCTCAAGGGCTATATGGGCAACGCCAGTGATAGTGTCACCCTCAGCAGCCGTCCACACCGCAGAGTCACTCAGGCGCTCGGCCGCCTTGCAGCATGCGTCTCCGTCCAGCCCCGGTTCAATATCCGCTACGCCCACCGGCGAGCAGTGCGGCACATCCGCCAGCCACTCGTTCAAGGTACGTGCCAAGATCTCGATCTCCGCCATCGTCAGGCCCTCGACCGTCAATGTACCTCCACCTCCTCGTCGAGCGCGCCCAGCACCTCCGGCCCCCGTAGTGCGTCACTCTCGATCTCTAGCGTCAGCGCATAGGGTTGGAACCCCAGCGCCCGGTAGAACGCGAGTGCTCCGGCGTTGCCCACCAGCACGTCCAGCGAAATACGCGTATCTGGCGGCCACACCTCGCGCGCCAGCAGGCGCAGCGCTGCGGTCGCGATTCCCTGGCGGCGCGCGCCGCGCACCACATACAGGTGACGTACATAAATGTCGGATGCCTCCGCGCGATAGAGGACGTATGCCACCACCTGGCCCTCGCGCTCGAACAAGACCGCGCAGTACTCGCCGGCCAGCCAGCCACGCATGCGCGCCTCGAGTTCGGGCACGCTCATCGGATTGCGATGCCCCTCGTCGTCGATCAACTCGCGATTGAGACGGGCAAGCAGGGGAACGTCGCCATCCGTGGCTAGGCGGTACCGTAGCGTGTCGTCACCGCCACCACTCTGCGACGCACGGTTAGCCCCCATACCGCCCGAACCAGGCGCGCTCGTGCCAGGGCTGTTTGGCGTGCTGCTGTTCCTCGCGCG
>CAZMAI010000032.1:3447-16342 GCA_964564195.1 uncultured Anaerolineales bacterium
CCGAACCAGGCGCGCTCGTGCCAGGGCTGTTTGGCGTGCTGCTGTTCCTCGCGCGCCGGACGCCCGAGGGGCAGCAGCACCCGCACGATGTGATCCTCCGGCACGCCCAGCAACGCGCCCACCTTGAGATCATGGTCATCGTAGCGCAGCCAACCGTCCAGCCAGACGCTGGCATAGCCCAGCGCCGTGATGGCCAGCAGCATGTTCTCCGTGGCCGCCGAACAGTCTTCCACGCCAAAGAACAAGCGCTCGTCACCCTCCGCGGGCCCGCGGGGCGCGATGCTGGCGATCACGGCGCGGGCGCGCTGCAGCACGCCGCACTGCGGGTCAATGGCCGCCAACTCGGCCAGTTGGGCCGGGTCGTCAACCACCACAAAGCGCGTGCTCTGCCCGTTATAGCCCGAAGGGGCCTGGATCCCCGCCTGCACGATGCGCCTAAGGTCGTCGCGCGGCACCGGTTGATCCAGCATTGGCCCGCGGTAGCTGTGACGGCGTGCGATCGCGTCAAAGAGATCCATGGCCCCTCCTGCCGTTAGGTCAGCGGATAATCGAGCGGGGCGATGGGACGATGCGCCTGACAACGATCTTGCTGCGATCGATCATATCCCCGATCGGCGGCCCGATCTTGGTCGTCCATTCTTCGCTCTGGTAGACCGCCTCGTACAGGCGCTCGCGCTCCTCCTCGCTCTCAAAGCGCCTGATCCAGATCCAGAGGTCCTCCTCGGTCTCGCCGGCGTACGAGCCCACGATGACCATGCCTTTGGAGACCTGGAAGGGAATGACCACTTTGTCCATGTACTCAACAAAGGTGTCCCGCTGCCCCTCGCGCATCCGGTACTCACGCAACTCAAAAAACGCCATGTTACCTCCAGTGATACAGATGTCCGGCACACTCGACGGGGCCGGCAACTCGCATTGTACACGATACGCGCTCACGCACGCCACAGCAGATAGCATATGCCAGAATGGATGATGATGATTCCTATGACCATACTTTGGCTCACGGCAGCAAACGCCGGTCACCCGAACCGGTTTGAGAGCGCGTTCTAGGATCGGGTCAGAGTTGCCGTGCACGCCAGAGATAGCCGCGTCAGCCAGGATGTGCGGGCCAACGGGAACGAAAAACGGGCAGCCTGATGGCTGCCCGTTCTTGATCTTGCCTGACGCTAGTTGCGTTCCTTTTCCTTCTCCAGGCGCCGCTCGGCGTCCGCCTTGATCTGATCGATCAGGTGCGCCGGCACGATGTCGTAACGCACAAACTCCATCGTGTACATGCCGCGACCCTGCGTCATCGATCGCAGGTCGGTCGCATAGCGCTGGATCTCTGCCAGAGGCACCTCAGCGGTTACGATACCGCTGCCCCTGGACTGCTCCATACCCTGCACCTGCGCGCGGCGGGTATTGAGATCGCCCAGGATGTCGCCCATGTACTCTTCAGGAACAGTCACCACGACCTTGTAGACCGGTTCCAGCAGCACCGGGCCCGCCTGCGGCATGGCCGCACGGAACGACAGATGCGCAGCGAGCTTGAAGGCGATTTCGGACGAGTCCACGGGATGGTAGGAACCATCGTACAGTACGCACTTGAAGTCGACGGTGGGGTAACCGGCCAGGACGCCGTCGCTCATGATCTCGCGGATGCCCTTTTCCACCGCGGGGAAGAACGAGCGTGGCACAGAACCGCCAAAGACCTCGTTACCGAACTCAAAGCCCTCGCCGCGCTCCATCGGCTCAAACCGGCAGTAGACATCGCCGAACTGGCCGCGTCCACCCGTCTGCTTCTTGTGGCGCCCCTGAGCGGATGCTGCCTTGGTGATTGTCTCGCGGTAGGCGATCTTGGGCAGATCGGTATCCACCTGAACGCCGAACTTGTTGGCCAGACGACGCGTCGCGATCTGGATATGCGACTCGCCCATCCCCGAGAGGATGGTCTCGTTCGTCTCGGTGTTACGCTCCACCCGCAGGGTGGGGTCCTCTTCCACCAGCCGCGACAGGCTGCTGCCCAGCTTGTCCAGGTCGGCCTTGGTGCTGGGGAACACAGCCACCGAGTAGAGCGGCTCCGGATATTCCACCGGCGGGACGCGATAGAGGGCACCGCGATCGCACAGCGTGTCATTGGTCGTCGTGACCGTCAACTTGGTCACTACGCCGATGTCGCCTGCCTGAACGCCGTCGATCGGCTTTTGCTCGTGGCCGCGCACAGAGTAGAGTTGGCCGACGCGCTCCTCCTCCTGGCGGTTCACGTTGAACACGCGGGTATCAGAGCTCAGGCTGCCACTGAAGACACGGAAATAGCTCAGGCGACCAACAAAGGGGTCGGCCATTGTCTTGAACACCTGGGCAACCAGCGGGCCACTGGCGTCAGCCGGCAGAGCGAACTCTTCCTCTGTTGCCACATTGACCACCGTGCGCGGCGCATCTGCCGGCGAAGGCAGATAGTGCACCATAGCATTGAGCAGGGGATACAGACCCTGATTGCCCAGACCGGAGCCAGCCAGCACCAGCACAAAGCGTCCCTCACGGGAACCCTGTGCCAGAGCATTGCGAATCTCGGCATCACTGAGTTCTTCGCCATCGAGATACTTGAGCATCAGCTCATCGTCGACCTCGGCAGCGTACTCCATCATGGCCATGCGGGCCTCATCGGCGGCATCCTGAGCATCCGCCGGGATCGCCCCCGCCTTGCCGTTGGCCCCCAGATAGGCCTTCATCTCAACGAGATCGACGACGCCCTTGAAACTGGAGGCCTCGCCGATGGGGATGGAGATGGGTACAAAGGTGGCATCGAACTTGGTGGCCAGGCCCTCGAGCACGCCAGAGAAACTCGCGTTCTCGCGGTCCATCTTGTTCACAAAGACCAGGCGCGGCTGTGAGAGGTCGTTGAGATAGCCCCACTGGACCTCTGACCCAACCTCCACACCGGAGGCAGCGCATATGACCATGACGCCGCCATCGGTTACACCGATCGCCGACTTGACCTCACCGATAAAGTCCATGTAGCCCGGTGCGTCGATAATATTGATCTTTTTGCCCTGCCACTCTGTGGGCAGCACGGCGTTGTTTACCGAAAAGCCACGAGCCTGCTCTTCCTCGTCAAAATCCGAGACCGTGTTCTTTTCCTCGACACGCCCTACCCGCGAGATGGCGCCAGAATCGAACAGCAACGCCTCGCTCAAGGTCGTCTTTCCGCTGCTTCCATGCCCAAGCAAGACGACGTTGCGAATATCTTTAGGACTGAATGTTGCCATGAACTCGAAATCCTCCCTGATAATGCCATCACGCGTACCGGCACATTATACCATCCGTCCCATAATCGGCAAAGCCGCCAGGATACAGCGCTCTCTATACGTTCATCAGAGATTGGGTGGGCCGGGGGGCTGTCACTCCACGGTCGCGGCAGGGCTGGCCGCACCGCCATCGAGCGACAGCGTAATGGCCAGCGCCACAAGGGCACCGAGCGTGGCGATGCCGAACATCACAGCGTACCCGGCGTTCGGCCGCCAGCCATTCACGAGATCGATCAGCGGTCCTACAAGCCGCGCGGTGGCCGCGCTGCCCGCCGTCGCTAGATTGGAGAGTCCCAGATAGCGGCCAGCCTCCCTGGCCGGCACAAGATCAGTCGCCCAGGCCCAGTTCACCGCGTTAAAGACGCCCATGCCAAGCCCAATCAGGGCCCCCAGAACGGCGATACCTGTGGCACTGTGGATCTGGCTGAGAAGGGCCATGCCCGCCGCGACGGCCACGCAGGCACCGATGCTCAAAGGCTTGCGCCCCCAGCGCTCGGATAGATGGCCGGCGGGATAGGACGCCACCATGACACTGATCCCGATGATCGCCATCAGATTGCCCACCGTAGTGGATGCGTCCGCCGGCTGGACCACATCCGCAACAAAGTAGTAGGCAAAGGCCTGCACCGCATAGATGCCCAGCAACACGCAAAAACGGCTCGCGAGCAAGCGGCCGTACTCTCCATGGCGCTCTAGGTCCATGCCATACAGGGAAACGAGCTGCTGCTGGAAGCTGCCGGGAATCCTGGGGAGTCTCGTATCCAGAGGGGATTCCTTCGCGCCGCGCAACGTCACCAGTAGCGAAAGCAGAAGCACCGCGACGACCATAGCGCCCGCTCGCAGAAACTCTCCCGACGCTGCGGCCAGTACCCGGCTGATCACCAGCGCGGCCACGACCAATCCGAGCATATCCAGCGCAGACTTGACTCCCGAGGCGATGCCGCGCTGATCCTCGGGCACGCAGTCCGGTATCAGCCCCTGGCCCGGCCCATGGGCCAGGTTGGAGCACAGCTGCAGGGCAAGGTACCAGATACCCAGAGTGATACAAGTGGCTGAGCTTACAAGGCCGAGCACGCATGCCGACGCGAGAGCCGCTCCTGCCAGCATCCAGGGCCGCCGCCGACCCCAGCGCGTCGCTGTGCGATCGCTCAGCCCGCCACTAACCGGGGTGGCCAGCAGCGCTACCACCAGGCCCGCAAAGGTCAACAGTCCGTACAGGCTGTTACGGGCGGGCCCGCCGTAGCGATCCACCAGCTGGGGCAAGATCAGCGAATGGATGGCGCCCCACATAAAGGACACGCCGAACCAGTAAAAGTTCAGTGCCAGCCATCTCACGGGGCGTCGTCCCTCGCGCCGCTCGCGCCAGTAGACGCGACGACGTTCACAGGACGTTCAATCTGTGCAACCCCCAGCGTGTTGCCCGACCTGGCCTCCGCCCGAAACAGCACAGCGCTGCCTGATGGCACCGTGCTGGCGTCCCAGGGATAGCTGCCGACGGAAGGCAACCCGGCGGCGATCTGAGACCAGGTGGCTCCGGCATCGAGCGAGTAGGCCAATGTCACCGCTGGCGCGCCGGCCCCGCCCATGGACGCCCAAAGCAGCGCATGCTCGCCACTCCATACCTCGCCACCCACAGGTGACAGCAGTTGCACCCGCGGCGCCCCAGCGTTGGCGACGGACAGAGGGCCTACCACAGAGGAACTCGCCTCCAAAACGCCATCGGTGGCCAGCAAACGGAGCCAGATGTCGGTGTTGGGAAGCGCGGCACCGGCAAAGCCGTCGATACAGGGCGCTCCATCGCCTTGCGTCAAAACCTGCCAGGGGCCTTCCGGGCTCAGGGCATACACGATGCGTACGGTGACTGGTGGCCGCTCCGCATCCGCGGTGCTCCACAGCAGCGCCCGGCTTCCCAGCGCCCCCAGGCTGCCGGCATCGGCCTGTAAAGACACGAGCGGCAGGCTACGGCCCGGCGTATTCAGAATGAACGGCTCGCTGGTGCGCACCGCTATGCCAGAACTGCTGCGCGCTGTCAGCCGGATCTTGTAGACGCCGTTGGGCAGCAGTGTGGTCTGCCAGAGATAGCGTCCGACATTTTCCAGATCCTCGATGATCAAGCGCCAAGTCTGCCCGCCATCGCGGGTATACTCAAGGGAGATGGCGACCGGCTCGTCTCCTGCGGCATTGGCCTCCCAGGTTACGGGCACACTCCCAACCCTCTCGCCGCCACCTGACGGGTCCAGAAGCTGTAGACCAAGCCCCTCAACCCCGGGGGCGGGCGCCGCCCACTGCGCAAAGGCCTCCACACGATGGTACGCATCACTGGCGACGACCCGGGCCAGTCCGGAACTCGTTGCATCAAAGCGATGCTGGCCTGCCGACGCCAGACGATCCGAGACAGTGCTGCAGTCGCCCCCGCCTGCAGTGCAGAGCTCCAGAGCCACTGTGGGCGTCGCATCATCAACGTGTGAGACGTCCCAGATAATCTGAACGTCGTCCGCTGCCGGTGTCGCGAGCGCCTCCACCCGGGGAGGCATCAGGCCCCTCCCCCCCAGAGCCAGCCGCGCGGCGGTGGCACTGCTTTCCTCCCCGTCCACCCACACGACTGTAACGCGCAAGGCATAGTCTGTTCCCGCAGGCCAGGCATCGGTATCCCAAACGTAACGGCCGTCCGCGGCAGGGACTCTCGCCAGCACGGACCAGTTGGCCCCGCCGTCGGTGCTCAGTTCGATAGTCACAGATGCGCCGGGATCACACCCCCCACAGGACCAGCGCACCAGCCGCCGCCCGCTGAGCAACTCGCCGGATCGAGGCGCGACCAGGAGTAGAGATGAGAGGGGCCGTTCATTGGCCACAGTCACCCGCGGGAGCAGGTTGGACATCCTCTGCTCGCCGCCGCGCCTCACCTGTAGCGCGATATCGTAGATACCGTCAGGGACGGAGGTCGTATCCCACAGGTAGTAGTTCGCATGACGCACACCAGCAGCCACAATCTGCCATTCCGCTTCCCCCGTGCCACGGATCAGCAGATCAGCCACGATGTCTCCCCCGAGGGGAAACGCTGGCTGCCAGCCGAGACGTACCGTGTCGCGCAAGGCAGATCCGGCCCAGGGTTGTACCAGATGCACGGCGGGCAGTGACTCGCCCCGAACTTGAATGGGCTCTGCGCTCTGGTCATAGCCCTCTGCATACGCGTCTCTGGCAACCACCTTCACACGGTAGTTCGGGCCCGGAGGCAGGAAAGAGACCTCCCAGACATAGTAGCCGACATCATCGAGGCCCTTTGCCAGGGCGTACCAGGTCAGCCCGTCGTTGTCCGAGTAGTATACGTCGATCGTGAGCCGGTCCCCGTCAGGATCGTCGGCGCGCCACAGGATCGCCGTGCTGTCCTCCAGCCCCGCATTCCTGCTGGGCCAGATCAGGGTCACCTGGGGCGGCCGGTTATCTACCACCAACAGATCCTGCACGGCGTCGATGGACGATCCGCCGGCGGTGTCCCTGGCGACGGCCCGCAGGGTGTGTCGCTCGCCGGGGTCAAGCCCTGATGTGTCCCATGGATACACCCCGCTCGGGCCGAGCCCGCTCGCCAGGGGCACCCAGGGTCCATCACCTCGCCGCACCAGCAGATCTACCGTCACGCTGTGCCCGTCAGGATCACGCGACACCCAGCGCACCTCGGTGTTGCCCGAGATGACGTCGCCACTGGCTGGCCAAAGCACGCTCAGCAGAGGGGGCTCGTTGGCGTTATTGACGACAAAGGGCCCGAACACATCCGTTACGGTATAACCATCCCGTTGCGCAGTCAGACGCAACCAGGCCCGATCGCTGTCGGGTACAGTCTCGCTGTCCCAGGATAGCGAGCCGCTCGCGGCCAACTCGCGAGCAACCGGGGTCCACGTAAAGCCATCATCGGCGCTATAGTCCAGACCGGCGATCACCTGCTCTCCATCAGGTGTCGACTGCCAGGCGATGGCGGTCTCGCCGCGAACGGGGACGTCGCCAGGCGTGCGCAGGAACCGGGTCGACACCCTGTGATTGCGCACCTCCACCGGTATCTCGATGTGCGACAGACGTCCATCTACGCCGGCCAGGGCAGCCACGAGCATATAGTAGCCGTCCAGCACATCATAGGTGTTCCAGAGCGCCTCCCATCTCTCCGCAACCACATCGGCCTCGCCGATCGGCACGATGACGCCGGCCGCGTCCGACAGGTACAGGCTGACCCCATCGACGCTGTCGAGAGCGCCGCCCGCCACGGATAGCCGCACCACGCCCGACGACGGCTGCATGTCAGGAGACATACGCAAGCGCCAGCCGGCGGTGCTGTTGCTTACCCGGAAATGACTGCTCCAGAAGGGTATCGTTTTGCCCGAGGGCAATCTTGCCTGCAGCAAGATGCGATAGGTGCCATCGGGGACCAGCCGGCTGTCCCAGGGGGCCTGCCATCCGCGGCCATCTGACTTGAGATAGCCAAGCGACGTGAGCGTCCGGTCCTCGCTCTCCAGATAGGCTAGCGCCCAGGACACATCGGCCATCGCATTCTCGGGATAGAGTCCGATGGTTACCTGCCCGGACACGTCTCGGCCGGAGCCGGGTGCGACGAAAAGAAACGAGTCCCGCTCGCCGCCGGCCAATAGCTCCACGGCAGTCGCACCCGTGCCACACAGTTCGCGCGCATCACAGGCGATCGCCCAACCTACCCAGGAGCCGTCTCGCCACCGCGGGTCAAGCGGTGCGTCGATTGACCAGCCCCCCTCGTTGCTCGAATCCGTGCCGAGCCACACCAGGTCTCCGGATACCTCGGGATACTCGGTGTGCACACCCTCGGCCACCGATTGCATAAAGAACTCCACCTGTACCGGCGAACGATGCAGCGCATCCATCTCAGCTACAAGGCCGAACCGGTCCGCAGCGAGATGCTCAATCCAGCGCACCGCGCTCACACGTGGCGCCCGGAGGTTATCGATACCGACGACGCCAGCGGTCTGCGCCAGGAGAGGCGTGCCGTCGGCTCCCTCTCGCGTCAACTGCACCTGGTACAGGCCGTCGGGGACAGATCGCGTATCCAGACTGATTTTCGAGCCGCTGCTCCCCGTCTCAACCGGGAGATACCCGGCATAGTACGCATCGGCAGCACCCGTCACCGAAGCGGTGGAGCCCTCTACGCTCACCGGCGACAGAAACACGTCGGCAGCGTCAACACTCGCCCAGTTGGGGGATGCCGGCAACTCGAGCCGCATCATGCCCGCTGCACCGCCGGCAGGCGCCGACTGCGCCCGCGAAACGGCCGCGTCCGCTGGCAGCACCGTAAAGGGCTCCCCGAACGTCCGCGCGACGCGCCCGTACCGGTCGCGCCCGATTGCCACCACGCGCACCAGACCTGCTGCGGGCGCACCGGGCAGCGGAGCGCTCCAGCCATCCGCACCGTCGGTGTCTATCCCCAGCTCTCGCAGTGGCGCGCGGTCTCCACGCTCGTCTACTGGCTGCAGATAAAAGGTCAGGCTCTCCCACGCCGCCGGGGCGAGATTCGTTGCCGCACGCACATCGCCGTCCGGACGAACCGTCTCGCCGGGAAGCGGCCAGGTGACTGCCACCATAGGAGGAGGCGGCGGGGGTTCGAGTAGCAGTAGTCTGGCCTCGGCGTCGGGCGGCTGTTCGACCCAGCTGATATGCGCCCGGTTGTCAGAGTCTACAGCAAGGGCCAGGGTGATCACGTGTGCGCCGGGCAGCTCGCTGTGTGTCGCTGACCAATCGGCAGAACAAGCGTAATGCAGTATCCCGCCTTCCGCCCACCCAAGATGGACATATCCGCCCGGTCCGGCGGCGACCGCAACCGGAGCTTCGGCGGCTACCTCCGCCCGCACGAGCACGGCCGCCTCGAGATCGACAGCATTCCCCAGCCACAGACCTGCCTCATCCACCCAGACCACATGCAGGGCACCCGCCCCATCCACAGCGGCTCCTTTGAGCACCGCTGAGCCGGTTACCTCAGCAATCTGCCCATCGGGGATGAGAGGAACCGCCCGGATGCCCGCCGGCGCTCCCTCCGGCGCTGTCTCAGACCAGACAAGATAGCCTGTTCCGTCAGTCCCATATGACAGGAGGAGGTCGCGCACAATGCCAGCCCCACCGGGGGAGAAAGACATCACGGTCCCGCGCGCAGGCTGCTCCACCACCAGGGTGTCACCGGCCCACCAGGCCACCGACAGGGCTTGCGTATCGTCCAGGGCAAAGGCCCACGCGCTTGCCTGACCCGGAGCCCAGGTGATGGCCCTGTTACCTGCAACGCCCGCAAACACCGACCCATCATCAGAGGCACCGTCTGACCACGCCACAGCCAGGCGATCGAGAGCGGAGGCCCGCAACGGCCTCCAGAAGGTCGAGAGTGGAGCGGCGCCCGGGGACTGCCGAAACTGGCCAAACGTTGAAGCAGCGTCATAGGGCCAGGTGGCCACCTGCAGGCGGCTCAGAACGGACAGAGCGGACGGCGCTTGCCAGACGAGGTAAACCTGGCCTGTGGGATCCAGGGTGATGGCCGGGGGCACGCGTGGGTCTATCCCGGAGGCGACCAGAATGGGCTCGCCAGAGCCTGGTGAGGTCTGCGCGGCGATAGCGCGGGGCGAGACAAGGAGGCACCCGGCCGCCAGCAAGATCGCCAGGCTGGCATAGAGCGACAACAACAGGCGCCTGTGTCCAACCAGGCACAGGCCATACGCGACTCTGCGGCAGACCCACCAACCCATGTGGCCCCACAACTCATAGCGGATGGATCGGGCTGTGCTGGATACCATCCGATCCAGCACAGCTCGTCCAGATCAAACGGAGCTAATCTTCCGGCGGAGGCGGGATCAGCAGGTATTGACCGATGTGCAACTGGTCGACGTCCTCCAGTTTGTTGATCTCTACGATCTCGCTGATAGAGACGCCGTACGAGTTCGCAATCACCTGCAACGTATCCCCTCGCTCTACTCTGTGTATCGCCGAAGTCGGAATCGGAGATGCCGTTGGTACCGGCCTGGGCGTGGCCGTCGGAACCGGTGTGGGCGGGTTCTTTCGGATCTCCTCAGAGCGTCGTGTGATGGCACTGTACATGCCCCCATCAAAGCGAACCATGGCAGCACCCTGCTGATAGGCCTGTTGTGCCGCGGTAACCTCGCCGCGCAGCTCATAGAGCATTCCCATGAAGACGTACGGGACGCCAAAGTCTGGATCCAGGGCGATCGCCTGCTGGTAAGCCAGATAGGCATTGTGGATGTCTCGCTTGGTCGCCTGGACATAGCCGAGCCCGCAATATGCACCCGGGGCGTAAGGATCCAGGGCGACGGCCTGGCTAAAGGCCTCGCGCGCCTGATCCCACTGATGGCCGGCCACCGCCGCAGCCCCCAGGCCGATCCAGGCGGGCGCGTTGGCTTTGATAGCGTTAGACTGTTCAAAGGTCGGGCCTGCGAGGTCGGCACGACCGGTGAGCAGCAGCGTTGCCCCCAAATAGTTGCTCAGCTGGTAGCGGGTCTGGGTATTCAGGCCTGCATGGCGGGACGCGAGATCAAACTGTGTCGCGGCAAGCAGCGGTTGATTCTCTGCCAGAAAACCAAACGCCGTCACCACGGGCACGATCACGCCATCTACCAGCGCTGAGGAAGCCTTGCCGTCCTCGTAGCGCGTGCGAGACACAGTGAGCGTGTCCTGCGTGATGCCAGCTACCAGCAGAGCGATCGGATCGAGCGTCATCCCCCGCGCACTCGCCCCTAGAACGGTCACGTGCACGTCCTCGCTGATCCGCGCGCCCGCCCGTTTGGACGATGTCCACACCACGATATTGGCGTTCATCTCCTCGCCAAGTTTGCGAGCCTGATCCTCGGTGAGGATCGTCTGGCTCGGGCGTACCGCGACCTCGTCGCCGAGTCCCGACTGTGCCAGGATCTCCTGCACCGCCTTCTCGATAGCCCGGGCTTCCTCCAGCGCTTCGGGAGTATCCGCGGCAGTGGCCACCAGGATACCGGTCTGGTTATTCTCAAAGAGACGCCGCTCGACTTCGGCGATGGCCCGCTCCATGTCGGGTCGCCAGAGGAGTTCCGCATAGACAATACTGCCGAGCGTCGCCGCCAGAGATACAGCCGCGGCGATCCGAAAGACGGTGCTCGTGGGACTCAGGAGAAGATAGGTGGCAGCCGCGGCCGCCAGCCCCAGCGCAACATAGGTCACCACCAGGCGGGGAACATCCATATAAAGGAGCGCGCTGCCGAATCGGGCCAGCGCCAGGAGGTACATGATTGGAGCGGCCACGGCCGCGATCAGCAACGCCAGGTGTAGAACACGCGGACGAGACTGCACCCCCGCCTCCTAACTCACGCCATGTGGATCGATCGTCACCGAACGGCGCCATTGTACCAACGATGCCAGGGATTGTAAACACGCGCCCGGCGACAGCCGCGGCACGGAACGCGCATCCAGGACTAGACGCCGGCGCGCTCGATGGTCACATCGCCCAGCAGATGGACTACATGGACGTCCAGCCGGTGGACGGCGGTCTCGTAGTCATCGGTCTGCTCGTGAACCAGCGCGAAAGAGGCTTCCTGCTTCCGGCCATTGAAACGCAGCGTACCCAGGGCCGCACGGGAACTGATCGATACCCCAACGCCCTCTGGCACCTTGATCCGGATATCCCCGAGCAGGTTTGAGACCCACACAGTCACCGGCGCCTCAGGCCACAGCGATGCGGACCAGTCGATCTTGACATCACCCAGAAGGACAAAGATATCCTCATCCCCCACGGTCTCCCGGCGCCTGACGTCGCCGAGGAGCCGCTGGGTCACCCTGGTCCCCGGCGCAACCGACTCTGGCCTCTTGAGCACCCAGACCCCGAGACCGATCAGCAGCAGCGGGAACACCAGCGGCCACAGGCTGATGTCGAACCAGTGATCCAGCAGTGCCAGGAGCCCTGCGGCGACGAGCACCGCCCCAAGCAGAATCTGTCCTCGAGCGTTCATCTTGTCCTCCTGCCACAACGATGCACACCTGGCTGCTCGCGCTGGCGCTCAGCACCTGTGTGCCACGAACAGGCCGCTCTCCTTGTGTACCAGAATCTCGCCATGGCGAGCCAGTTCCTGCTGCAGGATATCCTCAAGCATGCGCGTCTGCTCCGGACCCATGTGTTCGGACCACATGGAGCGCATATAGTCCAGCAGAGGCGCAGTCTCTGGCACGCGCAGGTCATCTGGATAGTCGTGACGAGAGACACTGCCAAACCGCTGCGCCAGCTCAGCCTCGCCAGATTGCAGCGTGAACGTTGGGAGATGCAGCGCCTCGGGCGTCAGAGCGCCCCCGCAGGCTTGCTGCAGCCAGGCATGCATCTCGCGCATGTGTCCCGTGCCCACGGTGCTGGCACATAGACGCCCGCCCGGACGCAACACCCGCGCGATCTCGCTCAGAGTCACCCCACGATCTGATACATGATACAGCATGTGGTTGGCGATGACGAGGTCAAAATGCGCACCCGCGAATGGCAGATGCTCCGCGTCGGCTACGGCCAGACTGGCACTGGAGCCGGATAGAGCCTGACGCGCGCTTCGGATCATTCCAGCGGATACATCGGTCAGCAACAGAGAGCAGCC
>CAZMAI010000032.1:16442-20674 GCA_964564195.1 uncultured Anaerolineales bacterium
GACGCGCGCTTCGGATCATTCCAGCGGATACATCGGTCAGCAACAGAGAGCAGCCATCCGGAACGAGGTCAAGGCGCCCCCGCCAAAGTGCGCCGTCGCCGCAGCCGACTTCGAGGACGCGCATCCCTGGCGCCAGGCCCAGCAGCGGCCACATCCAGTTCACCCAACCCAGTGGATTGGTGCTGTAGCGCGCATGCAGGTTCGACCGCGTGCGCAGATTCGCGTTGCACTGGTATTGCTTTCTGGTGAACTCGCGCTGATCCATAGCGATTGCCTCCGCACCAGTCCAAAGATAAGGCCCCGCGGATCACCCGCGGGGCATGTACTCACACGACCGCCGTCACAACCTCGGGCCTGCCGGCCGGCTCGGGCTCAGGCGCACCCTCCTGCCCATCATAGGCATAGTAGAGCGCGCGCATCTCCTCACTGGCGGCCAGCAACTCCTCCAGAGCGCCAGTGGCTTCCACGCGCCCATCTTTGAGCAGGACGACGCGATCCGCGCGGCGCAGCACCTCGCGGCGGTGGCTCACCACCAGGCAGGTCGCACCCGCTACCTCGTCCATCCGCTCCCAGAGCTGGCGCTCGGTCTCGACGTCCAGCGCGCTGGAGAGATCATCGAACACCAACAACTCGGGCTCACGCACGAACATGCGCGCCGCGGCCGCCCGTTGCACCTGGCCGCCCGAAAGCTTGACGCCGCGGGTGCCTACCGGCGTCTGCAGCCCGTGATCCAGATCCGCGATGTCTGGCTCTAACACCGCGCGCCTTACCGCGCTCTGCAGTTCCTCGTCCGAGGCCTGAACCCCTGAGAGGATGTTGTCCTGCAGTGTCTCTGAAAAGAGCCGTGGCACCTGCGGCGTATAGGCGCTCACAGGCGGCACAAAGAACGTCGCCGGATCGGCAACCGGTTCGCCATTCCACAACACCTCTCCGGCTTCCACCGGCAACAGACCCAGCATCGCCCGCAGCAACGTGCTCTTCCCCGAGCCGATCCGTCCGGTGACCACCACCAGCTCGCCCCGCGCTACATCGAGGTCAATGTCCTCGATGCCGCGGTCGCTGCCGGCGTGGTGACAGGTCAGACCGCGCACCTCGAGGTGTCTCAGATGCGCCTCCGAGGCCAGCCGCGGGTCGGGCACCTCTGGCATCTCCTCTTGCACATAGATAGGTCCGTGCGTCACCAGATAGCCCGCGGGCGAGTCCCGCAGGAAGGTGTCCAGCCGGTCGTAGGACACGCCCACACGCCGGTACTGGGCGATCATGTTGCCAAAGTAACGCAGGTACCAGGACATGCGCACCAGATAGGTCACGAAGAGGGCAAAATCGCCCACGGTAAAGTCGCCCGTGCGCATCGCCCCGGAAGACAGAAACAGCACGATCGCGATCCCGATGTCGATCAGGTTGCCCGTCAGCGCATAGTACAGCTCGGTGACCATAGCGTCCTTGACAGCCGCCTTGCGGCGGAGATCGTTCAGCCCCCGAAAGTGTCGGGTGATCGCATTCTCGGCCGAGGCTACCTTGACGGCTTGCGCCGCTCCAAAAACCTCACCGATGAATCCTGTCACCCGGCTGGTGGCCTCGCGGTTCGCCCGGCGGTAGCGGCGTATCACGTCGCTCATCCGCATGCCACCATAGACCATGGCCACCAACGGGACCAGCACCACCAGTGTAATGGTTGGCTGGATGCGGAACATGATGACCAGCGCAGCGATAGCAAAGGCCAGGATGCCCAGCACGTCCTCCAGCACCTCGAACCAGTGGCTGATCTCGTTGACATCATCGCGAAAGCGCGTGATAGATGCACCGGCTGACTCCTCCAGCACCCGAGGTCCGGGCGCCGTCAGAACCCAGTCGAACAGATTCTTGCGGACCAGCGTCTCCAGCGTGAACCAGAGATCGATAAAGATGCGAAAGCCCCAGACGAAAGAAAAGTAGCGTCCCAGCTCACTGGCCGCGTACAGCGCGATCAGTGTCCACAAGTTGTACCCCGCGGGCACGGGCCCTGCCAGGCCGTCCAGCAGAGCGCGGATCGCCAGCCCGCCCAGCACGGGCACCACATGAAAGGCGCCCCACAAGACGACAGATATCCCCAACATCCCCGGCCTGTAACGGGCCAGAGACCAGGTATAGCTCAGTAACTTTCTCACGCGAACGCCTCCTCGAGGCCGGTCTTGAGCAACGCACTAAAGTGCGACTGCGGGTTCTGCACCAGCGTGGGCCGGGCTCCGAACTCGGCCACACGCCCCTCTTCAATGATCATGATGTCGTCCACCCGCTGTACGGTTGCCAGCCGGTGCGCGATGATGATACCAGTACGACCCTCCAGCAGCCGCGTCATCGCCCGCTCCAGCAATTTCTCCGTCGCCGGATCAAGGCGCGACGATGGCTCGTCCAGCACGACGACCGACGGATCGGTCAGGAACACGCGGGCAAAGGCCAGCAGTTGCGCCTGGCCTGCGGAGAGATCTCCCCCACCGGGGGCGAGTTCCGTGTCCAGGCCCTGCGGCAGACTGTCATACCAGTCGCCGAGGCCGATGTCGCGGATCACGCGCACGATCTCCTCGTCTGTACGTTGCGCATCAAAGAATGTCAGGTTATCCCGCACGCTGGCGCGAAAGAGCTGCACATCCTGCGTCACCATAGCCACGCGCGTGCGCACGTACTCCGGATCCATCGCCGTGAGGTCCGCGCCGCCCAGCCTGATCGTACCTCCAGACGGATCGTACAGCCGGAAGAGCAGGCGGGTCAGCGTCGTTTTGCCGCTGCCCGTTCTCCCCAGAAGGCCCAGCTTGCGCCCGGCCTGCAACTCAAACGAGACCTCTTCCAGCACCGGCTCGCCGTCCTCGTAGGCAAAGCTCACCGTCTCAAAACCGATCGGTAATGCGCCCTGGCCCAGAATACCTACAGCCTCGCCGCGAATGCCGGGCTTGAGCGCCAGGAGGTCATCGATGCGCTCGACACCGGCCGCCGCCTTTTGCAGGTCCTGCAACTGGCGGGAAATCTGCTCGATAGGATCCAGCAGCATCTCGGTGTAGTGGATCAGGATATAGACCGCGCCGATGGTCAGCAGGCCGCGGAGGTAGTAGGTCATGCCGAGCACCAACGCCAGCGTAAACCCGATCCCCCACATGGCGATCGCGATGCGGATCACCAGCAGTCGTTTGTTCCACGCGGTGATCGCTGCACGGTACAACCGGCGCAACGCCTCATAGTAACGGTGCAGCGTGTAACGAGCACTGCCGTTGGCACGGATGTCGTCCAGCCCCGAGAGCCGCTCCTCGATAAAGCCATACAGCTCCGCGTTGGCCTCGCGCTCTGCGGCGGAATCGGCCACAGCCGCGCCGCCATAGCGCACCAGGCCGGCCAGCGCCAGCAGCGCGAAAGCCCCCATGATCGCGCCCACACGCCAATCCTCACGCACCAGCATATAGAGCACGCCGTTGATCAGGACCAGGCTTCCCAGCACGCGCACGACGAACTGGGTGAAAAAGTTAGAGAGCGCGGTAACGTCGCCATCGATGCGCTCGATCAACTCACCTGGCGTACGTTCCTTATGAAAAGACATATCCAGGCCAATCAGGTGGCGCGCCAGGTCGGCGCGCAGGTCATTGGTTGTGCGAAAGCCCAGGTCTGTGCTGAGATACGTGGTCGCAAGACGCAGCCCCTGCATGACAAGGCTAACGCCGAGAAAGGTCAGCGCGGCATTCACCAGCTGGCGTTGATCCGCCTGCGCTTGCGCCGCATCGATGAACCCCTTGATGATCTGTGGGCTGATGAGCTGCAGGCCGATCGAGCCCAGCAATGCCAACGAGAGCAAGAGAGCTGCGCGCCAGTGCGGCGCCACGTAATAGAGTAGCAGATGGGCTTGCGCCTTGATACGGGATTGCTTCTTCATCACAAACCTCTATGCATGGACTGAAACGTAAACGGCCACGGGGACCCCGTGGCCGCCAAAAGGCAATAAAAAAAGCGACGGGGTCCGGTGGGGGCCCGTCGCTGCGATTCCTGTCACAGGAATCCAGGCTATAGGCGCACTCCACCCTGGGTCAACGCCACGCGAGGCGCGGCGCCGAGACCAAACATGCGGATGCGAGCTTGCCGATTCACCCTGACACCTCCAACGATACTGCGAACAAGAGCA
This sequence comes from uncultured Anaerolineales bacterium, assembly GCA_964564195.1. Taxonomy (GTDB): domain Bacteria; phylum Chloroflexota; class Anaerolineae; order UBA1429; family UBA1429; genus JAAYED01. The sequence goes on from CAZMAI010000032.1 coordinate 20,584, forward strand.
ACCATAGCACACTCACAGGGCAATGTCAATAGTTTGCGTGGCTCGATTAAGAAACTGGCTCAAGCTCGAGACCAAACAGCGTCACCGGGTT
>CAZMAI010000033.1:0-20305 GCA_964564195.1 uncultured Anaerolineales bacterium
GGTCGCGGCGACATCGCGATGGCCGAGGATGGTGGGCAGCCAGCGGTCGATGAGATAGGTTTGACCGACAGGGTCGATGCCCCATGTTCCGCACTGGTAGGCGAGGAAATCAATCGTACTCTCGAACATGGCGTAGGGCACCGGGTCCTCTTCAAAGTTACCGATCAAACTGATACCCACGCTGCCATAGTTGTACGGGTCGCCCGCATGGTGTCCCACAACACCCGCACCGCCCCACCGACCTTCATAGACGCGGCCATAGTGGTCGATGAGGTAGTTGTAGCCAATGTCGCCCCACTCGCGCTCAATGGCGTGGTACCAGTAGATCGCCCTTACGATGGCGGCAGGGTCAATTCCGCCGTCATCGGTGACCGTGTGATGCATGATCATCGCGCGCGCAGTGCGATACTCGGGCGGCCAGGTCATCCAGCTTTCATTGGCGCCCCACGCTGCCCGGCTGATGATAGAAGGCACACTCGCATCAGTTGCCCCCGTTGTTACAGTGTCGCTGGCGAGCGGACCCGGTCGCGAGTCCGTGTAGGATATGCGGATGTTGCGCACTGTTGGGCTCGTGCCATCTGGGCTGGCTCCCAGAATGAGCCGGTACTGCACATAACGCGCTTCGCCGAACACCATCTCCGCGCTCAAGAGCCTGTCGTTGCCGGCGACGTACCGTTCTCCCACGGCGGTCTGCCAATCGGTCCAGACGATGCCATCCAAACTGGATCGAGATGCTACAGACAACTGGCCACCTACAGGCACGATCGCGTACCAGGTCAAGCCGTAGGCGACAAAGGGCTGATCGGTCTGCAGGATGGGAGAGATGTAGGTGCCAGAGGTACTGCCGGGCGCAAGTGCCAGCACGTCTTTGTCGCGGTGGTCTACCGCGACCTGATTGAACTGGCCGCCTGCCCAATCCGCGTTCGTAGAGGCAGTCAGGCTCCCTGCGAGGGTGTCCTCTGGCGGAGCTACGATGGTATCGGTCTGAACCACGGGGCCGGCCATCTCCCCCGACACTGGGGACGGCGTGACCCGTCCGTAACCGTCATCGAACTCGTAACGGAAAGTGTGGCTTCCCGCGCCCAGGGTGGTGAGGTACTGGTACTCCCAGCCAGTTTCGGGGGTGCCAGCACCCCGTCCCATGGCGTGGGCGTGCCCATCTATGATGATGTTCGCGATGGGAGGAGGCACTGCCCCCGTGGAGGTGTAGCGAACGCTAAAGGTAAAGACCGTTCCAACTGGCCCCGACAGGGGCTGCACCTGGCCATCGATCAAGGCGGCTCTGGGGGCGTCGAGGAGCGCAACACCGGTGTAGTAATGCTTGATGATCTGATCGTAGGTGGCTCCGGCATTGGCCATGGCGCGAGCCCCTTCCTGGCACATGCCTACGCCATGTCCCCACAGGTAATCATAGCCGCACGTGCAGGGGACCGCCCGTGTATAGGGCAGCGCCGCTGACCACACGTCCTCGCTATTACGCGTGTGCCCGTCGCAATGCCCATGATAAAAGGCATAGATGATCGCGCCGCTGTAGGTCGCCGCAATGCCGCGGGTCTCATCAACGGCGCGATCGGTGGTTACGTACCGCGTTGGGCGCCAAACCTGGCAGTGCACCGAACTGCAGACGTCGGCGCCGTCAGCGATGTGTTTGCCCAGATTGGCGGCCGCGTAGCTTCGGGCCGCGACGGCCTGTGCCTTGAGGGCCTCCAGCGGGTAAGCCGGCGACATCTCGTAGGGCAGGATGCCCTTGATGTACTCTTCAAAGTCCAGGGTGATCACCTCGACAATCGCGCTGTCGGCGACGGCGGGGTCTTGCCTTACGGCCAGACGGATGGTTGCGGGAAGCGCGGTAACGCTGGAGGCCATCACCCCGTCCGTCGACAGGGCGACCTCGATCGCGTCAGACGGCGTCTGCTGCTGTAGATTCAGAGCAGCTGCGATCTGATCGCTCATCCGGTCGTCAGGATCGGACGGGATCATGGCCAGGTCCACAGTGGTCATGTGCTGGTCGACCCGCTGAAGCACCTGCGACATGCCGATATAGCCAGCGGCCTGTACCGAGACGGTGTAGGTGCCCGAGGGCAGGTTGAGCCTGTACCAGCCTTGATCGTCAGAGATCACGGATGCGGTTCCCACGGTGATGAACGCATCAGGAACCGGCTCCCGGGTGACGATGTGAAACACTCGGCCAGCGATGCCACGCTCTGGCAGCAGTGACCGAGCAGCGCTCGCTTGCGGAAAAGGCGCCGGGATTCCCATCGACACGATGGCCAGAATACATAGCGCAGCTACCAGTCTGTGCAAGGGTCTCATGGTGTCTCCGACCATCGTGTGGATAGTTGATGTGCCCGCCGGGTGGGTTCTGGCAGCCGGTAACCGCGGCAAGTGCTCAGTACGAATTGGATCGCCTGTTGCAGGTCGGTCAGATGCCCAGCTGATACATAGACTGGACTGACCGCGGTCCGCGTGCGGACTACCGCTCCGATGACTTGCTCATTATCGATCAGCGGGCTCCAGGAGCCGCGCTCCAGTTCGGGGGGCTCGTAGGTGCCGCAAAGACGCGACTTGGCACAGCCGATCGCCGGGGTGTTCAGGACCAGCCCAAGATGGCTGGCGAGTCCCAGGCGGCGGGGGTGTGCATATCCCTGTCCATCGAACATGAGCAGGTCCGGCCAGGTGCTGAGTCTGTCCAGGGCCTGCAGTGCCGCCGGTGCCTCGCGGAAGGTCAGCAAACCCGGGATGTATGGATAGGTCACCTCTGATATGGCCGAGCGACGTTCAATCTCCTCCAGCGACGGATAGGATAGGAGGACAACAGCTGCACGAGCGCGATCACCTCGGATGGAGATATCAACGCCGGCGATCGCGCCAACTGGCCCGGAGAAGGGACAAAAGATGAGGTCGCCCACGAGGCTCTTTTGCAGCGCAATCGCCTCTCTTGGCTCCAGATTCCAGGGATGGCGTGCCCGAGATTCGATCACACGGCACCTCTCCCTGAATTCGCATTGCAGACCGGCGGTAGTGGCATTACGTGATCCCGTACTGGCGAATGAAAAGGCTGTATACCTCTGCTGCGCGATCAAGGGAGGCGAGAGGCCAATCGATGTGCGACTCGGTCATAAAGACCGCCACGTCCTGTGGTCCCCCGAGGCCACCGTGACAGGCCCACTGATTCTCAAAGCAGGAGACGCGCTGGGCGTCAGCATCGTAGGCGCCCACAAGAATGAGGTCGCCGGAGCTTGGCAACGAGGCCAGCCGCGACAACTGCCGTATAGCCCACTCGCCGTACGCCAGCTCTTGCAGGGGATTGCGACCCTCTACCCGTGTCGTTTCGGCAACAGATATGACACCTTCCTCGCCAAAGATGATCGTTTTTCCCTCTTCTCTGCCTATCACCAGCCAGATGCCCGGGTGCGATAGCAGTGAGGGGACGAGGGTAGGGTATAGAGCGCCAATCTGACTGAGGCTCAGCTGCTCCGGTCTCGCGTTCAGGTAAATGTGTGACAGTGAGCCTGAACTGCTCACCACGACATCACTCGGCTGGGCGGGTTTATAGTCGCCGGCATCGAGCTCGATCGGGACGCGGCTCTCTACATAGTGCAGGAGGTACTGGCTGATTCTGGAGAGCGCTGGCCTGCTGTCCGCGCCAATCGCCAGCAGTTCTCGCTGTACAAAGAGCGTGCTCGGCAGGTCGGCCTGCTGTGCGTTTATCAACTCACGAATGGCTGCGCTCCGTCCCACCAGGTCCTGTACCAACTCGCCGAGTGTTTGCCCATGCTCGACGGAGAACGGGATGTCATCTGTCATCCCGTGATCTGAAAGCAGAAACAGGTCATAGGGGCGCGAAACGTTCATGCGTCTGTAGCGATCAATCCGCCGCACGCGGCTGTCGATGGCGCGCAGTGCGCGAAGGGCCGGCTTTGATGTTGGCCCATAATGATGGGCCAGTTCGTCGAACCCATAGTAGGTTGTGTAGATGGCCGGTATGCCGCTGATGATGTCGAGACTCACAGAGAATGTCTGAATCTCTCGCATGACGACGTTGCTCATGACCCGTAGAAAGGGAAAAGCGCGGCTCAAGGGGCGGGGCGTCGTCTGTTTCAGCGTCGCCTGGATTCTTTGAGCGAGATCAGTGAGATACTCCCACACAGAGAGCACCAGCAGCATGGCCGTGCGGAAAGGGTTCAGGCTAAAGAGCAGCAGGAACCCGAGACCGCGCAGGCCCTCAAAGAGGCGATGTCTGCCAAAGGTCCCCAGCGTAAAGAGGGCGTGCGTTGCCCCGCCATCAAAAACGTTCATGTAGCTGGATCCGCCTCTGAGGATGCCCGGTCTATCCCGTGAGAGCTCGGACTGCAAAGCCTGGGCGACTTCGGGCTGTGAGGATACCTTGATCTGCCCTGTGCTCTTGTCGTACCAGCGATAGGCCGGTATCGGTGCGCTGCTTCCGAACATGATGCCCGCCTGGGATGCGGGTGTGGTGCCGGGGACGCCAGGTTTCCAGGGATGCAGGCGCATCTCTTCGCGACCCAGCAGGCGCCCGAGGTGCGGGGCATATCCAAGCTCAATCGCCCCCCGCAGGTGATCATACGAGACGCCATCGATTTGGATGACGATAAACCCCCGATGTTCCTCCTCGCCCGGGCGAGAGCCGCTGCGCCAACGCGACAGGCGCGCGTATCGCGCGGAGGAGAACGTGCCCAGCACTGCGGCAATCAGTTTGGCCAATCTGTCGAGCAGCGAGGTCACGAGAACGTGAATCCTTATGACGCATGGTACGGGAAATCGCCGTTCGGCCCCCAAGTCGATCCGGGCTCGACGCCCTGCCTGAGGACACTGCACAGGCACTATACACGATTATAGCGTCCAGTGGGGGCTCCCACAAGAGAGACTCGCCGGCGCAGGCAGTCTTGACCCGCAACGCTGCGTATCCAGGGACAGCGACCCAACGAGCCCGTATGTCGTGAGTGTGGTATAATCTCTGTCATGGATAAACTCAAGGACATCAATCTCGGGCGTTTCAGTCAGGACCGCGGCTTTTGGTTGTTCGTGCTTCTCATTCTGGTAGCCTTTGCGCTGCTGTCCACAGGTTCGGCCGTACGCATCGTCCTGATGCTGTTGTCTCTCGTGGTTGCTATCACGGTTCACGAGTGCAGCCACGCGTGGGCGGCCCACAAGTTGGGCGACGACACGGCAGCGCACGCCGGGCGTGTCACCCTGAACCCCCTCGCGCACCTGGACCCGATGGGCAGCTTGATGATGCTCATCACGACCATCACCGGTTTCGGCATCGGGTGGGGCAAACCTGTCCCCGTGGCTACCTATCGCCTGCGCTACGGCCCGAGGCTGGGCAATGGCATTGTATCGCTGGCGGGGCCGGGGGCTAACCTGATCACCGCGGCGTTGTTCGCCATGGTTGGTCGTCTGGCAGGGCTCTGGAGCGGCGTTCCTGCGGTATTGCTCGATGCCAGGGATTATATAGTCCTCATCAACCTGGTGATCGCCTTTTTCAACCTGCTCCCGATTCCCCCTTTGGATGGCTTTAGCGTACTGATTGCTGCACTCTCTCTCATCAAGCAAAACTGGTCCATGAAGGCAATCGCAGCGCTCGAGGGATTGTACCGGTATGGTTGGATGATCTTGTTCGGCGTCATTCTCCTCTCGCAGTTTACGGGTTTTGGTCTGCTCAATAGCCTGGTTGGCCGGCCCGCGTTCGCGCTCTTTTCGTTGCTGACTGGTTTCTAGTCATGGTGTTCTTGTCGGCGAGCCGCGATGCCGGCCGGGGAGAGGTATGAGCGGTGTGGGCATCGCGCGTTGGGGTTACCGGCTATGGCAGGGGTTCACGCGCCTCCGCGTGACGCTATGTCGTGGCAGCATCGATTTGGTGCCAGCGCGCCTGGTGTTGCCTGTAGGCGCCTGGCCGCTGTTCGAGTCACTCAACACGGCGGATCAGGCGCATGCGATCTGTGTGCTGGGGCATGTTCAGCAGGGGCCGGGTGCGTCGGCGGTGTTGTCACAGGCGGCGTTGCTGCACGATGTGGGCAAAGCGGGGGCTGGTTTGGGCCTGTTCTGGCGAACTATCGGCGTTCTCTTGGACAGCGTGGGGGTCCTGGAGCGTCTCGCCTCGCCCAACCCGCACTCCTGGAGATACCCTCTGTACCGCATTTTGTGCCACGCAGAGCACGGGGCGGAGTTGTGTTTCCGGGCAGGGTGTGCGCCGGAGGTAGTCGCGCTGGTGAGATGGCACGACAGCGCCTCTGAGATGCTACCAGAGGACGTGTCTCTGCACGATCTCGCGCTCTTGCGAGCTGCTGACGATAGGTGCTGATCACAGGGGGGCCGTATTCCGTTTGAAGGTAGCGCACGAATGCTTTCACAGGAGCACAAAGTGGTCATGACCCAGGGGGGCGCGGTGTCAAGTCTGACGGTTAGCTTGCCTGCCTACAACGAGGAAGGCAACATCGGCGCCATGGTGGACATGGTGCGCGAGCAAGTGGGTCCATTGGTGCAGGATCTCGAGATCATCGTGGTGGACGATGGGAGTCGCGACAGAACGGCGGATGTTGTCGAGCAGCGCGCCGGTGTGGATCCGCGTGTGCGCCTGATCAGGCATCCGGTGAATCTGGGCTATGGTGCCGCGGTGTACGATGGCATCCGGGCGGCTTCCAAAGAGTATGTCTTTTTCACGGACTCGGATCTGCAGTTCACTTTTGATGAGCTGCCAGCATTCATGGACCGGATGGGCGCAGCTGACATGGTCATTGGCTATCGACAGGCGCGCAGTGACCCCTGGTTCAGGCGCGTATTCGGGCATGGATGGAGCTGGCTGGTCAATCTGCTGTTTGGGCACACGGCGCGCGATGTGGATTGTGCGTACAAGCTCTTTCGCAAGGAGGTGATCGAGCGGATCGATGTCACCTCTCGGGGTGCCACCTTTAGCGCAGAGTTTCTTGTGCGTGCCCGTCGTGCGGGTTTTCGTATCACCGAGTTACCGGTGAGCCATCACCCTCGAGTCGCAGGAAAACAGACGGGTGCCAACCCAAGAGTGGTGCTGCGCGCCTTTAAGGAGCTGGTCAAGTTGCGCCGACAATTGCGTCAGGAACGAGCAGCCTAATATGGTCGGTGTGTCCGATGTGACCGCGGTGAGTGAAGCCCCTGCCCATGCACTTAGGGTCCTAATGATCGCTCCGACTTCGTTCTTTGCGGACTATGGCTGCCATGTCCGCATTCTTGAAGAGGCACGGTATCTTCGCGATGCTGGATACAAGGTCGTCGTCTGCACCTATCACCTGGGCCGTGACCCAGAGGGCATCCTGATCCATCGGTCGAGGGGCGTACCCTGGCGTACGGACTATGAGGTGGGATCCTCCCGGCACAAGATTGCCATGGATATACTACTCACTGCGCGGGCGATCAGCAGCATGCGGGAGTTTCATCCGGACATCATCCACGGACATATTCACGAGGGCTCGCTGATAGGCATGTTGCTCTCGCGATTGTACTCATGTCCTTTGGTGTGCGATCTGCAGGGGAGCCTGTCTGGTGAAATGGTGGATCATCACTTTGTTCATGCAGGCGGCCTCATGCATCGTTTCTTTCGGTGGATCGAAGGGATGATCGATCGAAGTGCTACACGCATACTGACCAGCACCATGCTATATTCTGAGCTGCTTCCTAATAAGTTCGGCTGTAATCCCGAACGGATCACCTACGTGCCCGACTGTGTCAATACCAATGTCTTTAGCCCGAAGTCGCGTGACGCCTCATGGTTGGCGTACCGCCAAGCATTGGGAATTCCTGCTTCACGCAAGGTCGTGGTGTACTTGGGGTTACTCGCAGAGTACCAGGGGACAGACCATCTTCTGAAGTCAGCGGCGTTGCTGTGCTCCCGCCGCACCGATATCCACTTCTTGATAGCCGGTTTCCCCAATACGGATCACTACCGCCAGATGGCCGTGGAATTGGGGATCGCGGAGCAGTGCACCTTCACAGGTAAGATTCCCTATGACGATGCCCCGGATATCCTTGCACAGGGCGATGTCGCTGTATCTCCAAAACTCTCGGCTACTGAGGGTGCTGGCAAACTACTAAATTACATGGCTATGGGCTTGCCGATTGTCTCCTTTGACACGGCCGTGGGCCACGAGTATCTCGGTGACCTGGGAGTATATGCGGCAACCGGAGACAGTGGCGATTTGGCCAGGTGCATAGAGCTCGTACTCGATGATCCGGTCTACGTCGATCTGGGGCGACAGTTGCGCCAAAAGGCCTGCGATCGATACGATTGGGCTCTGTCGGGGAAGCTAATTACGCAAGCCTATGTCAATGAGCTTGCCCGCTCGCCATCCTCCAATCGATCACCATAGGCGAATAGCGCGCCCGTCCCGCCTGTGTGCCAAAAGAGCACCGTGTCGTCGCGAGACCACCTGCCGGAACGGATGAGATCGATCAGTCCTGCCAACGCGCGCCCTGTGTACACCGGATCTACGATCAAGCCCTCTGTACGCGCAAGCAGCGCGATCGCTTCACGCTCGGCGTTGCCCATCCTGGCGTATCCCTCACCGAGGTAGCCATCCTCGACCAGGACGCTTTCCGGCGGAACATCCATGCGTACATTGAGGTGCTGCAGTGTCATCTGTGCCAGTGTGTGGACCCGCGGTATGAGCCGGGAGGCTGGCTCTGCAACCGCGATACCCAGGATTCTGTTGCTCTGGTGGGGTGATGCCGCACCAGCTACCAGCCCTGCCTGGGTCCCGCCCGAGCTCGAGGCGATGATAACGTCCGAGAACGTCAGATCGCGCTCGCGTGCCTGCCGGACAAACTCGCGCATGGCGAATAGATAAGCCGAGGCCCCGATGGCATTGGATCCCCCGTAAGGAATGATGTAGGGAACGCGGCCTGCCTCCCGTTCCTCGATCGTCACTTCTTGCATCACAATGAGGGGGTCCCTGTCCCCTGTCCACCGGACCTGTGCGCCCATCAGGCCGTCGAGCAACAGATTCCCCTCTTTCCTCGCAGGCGATTGGGGAGATAGCACGAGGACACAGCGCAGGCCGTAGCGCGCAGCGGCGGCGGCGGTTTGGCAGGCATGATTGGACTGCGCCGCGCCAGTAGTAATCACGGTGGTTGCCTTTTGGGCGAGGGCGTCCGCAATCAGAAACTCCAGCTTGCGTGTCTTGTTGCCTCCCAGGGCAAGCCCGGAGAGATCATCGCGCTTGATCCAGATGCGCGGACCACCGAGCATTTCACTGAGCCTGCTCAGTTCCTGTAGAGGCGTCGGCCAATGTCCCAAAGGCACCCGAGGCAGTTCGTTCACGTCCATCTCCTGTCTGCAGCGATACTGTCTGCCGGAGGGCCGAATACTTGCGTGCAGATATCATATAATGTACACTGTATGCGTGTACAAGGCCAGACCCAGGGGGTTCCATGACTCAGGATGGCAGACAGAAGGCGCTGGACACCACACTTGCACAGATTCGCAAGCGCTATGGTGAGGGTGCCATTATGCGCCTTGGCGAAGGTACCGGGCTGGAAGTCGATGTCATTCCCACCGGGTGTATTGCGCTCGACGTCGCTCTAGGCGTTGGCGGGATCCCCAAGGGACGAATCACAGAGATCTATGGCCCAGAGTCCTCGGGCAAGACGACGCTGTGTCAACACATTATCGCCGAGTGCCAGCGACAAGGCGGTACCGCGGCATTCATCGATGTCGAGCATGCGCTGGATTCGGCCTATGCCGAGCGATGCGGCGTCAACATTGATGAACTGTATCTCTCTCAGCCGGACACAGGTGAACAGGCTCTGGAGATCACAGAGGCCCTTGTACGCAGCGGTGCTGTAGACTGCGTTGTGATCGACTCTGTCGCGGCTCTCGTGCCGCAAGCTGAGATCGAAGGCGAGATGGGCGATGCGCACATGGGACTTCAGGCTCGCCTGATGTCGCAGGCTCTGCGCAAGCTCACCGGAGCCATCAAGCGCAGCAATACTGCCGTCATCTTTACCAACCAGCTGCGTATGAAGATCGGCGTCCTGTTTGGGAACCCTGAAACCACCAGCGGAGGAAACGCCCTCAAGTTCTACGCTGCGATTCGCATTGACGTGCGGCGCGCAGAGTCGATCAAGGAAAAGGGCGAAGTCGTCGGTAACCGTGTACGTGCGCGCATCAAAAAGAACAAGGTGGCGCCTCCGTTTCGGGTGGCCGAGTTCGACATCATGTTCGATCATGGCATCTCCAAAGAGGGGAGCCTGCTGGATGTGGCCGTAGAGGCAGGCGTCGTCGAACGACGCGGATCCTATTACTCCTTTGGTGACGTCCGCATGGCACAGGGCCGTGAAAACGCCAAAGAGTATCTGCGCGATCAGCCTGAGGTCTTTGCCGAGATCGAGAAGCGAGTACGTGAGCAGATCGGGCTGCTGTCGCGCAAGATGAGTGAGAGTGAGACCGTAGCAGACCCATTGGAACAAGTCGAAGAGTAATCCTGGAGGCGCCTGCGGGCGTCGATCGGCCGGCGTCACGCTTGGCGACGCATTCCTCCATTGAGGTTGCGAGACGACGGCTGAGACGGTTAGGAGTATCTTTTCATCGTGTTCATGTGCGCCTGGAGAGTGTTTTGAGGAGCCTGAGCGTTTCTGGGCAATACGAGGCCCCTTGCTTGGGCAACCTCTCTCCACCGTAAGGAAATTGCGTGGGGCATAACTCGCAGGTGATGGGACTGTAGCTACGGCTGCAGTCCCTTTTGGTATACAGGCGAGCAACATTGAAGCTAACAGCGATTCGCGCGCAGCGGCGAGCCAGTGGCCGGGTGAATGTCTACATCGATGATGAGTACGCTTTCAGCCTGCAGGCTATTCTGGCAGCCAGGTTGACGGTTGGGCAGGAGCTTTCAGAGAGCCAGGTCGCCGAGTTCAAGGCTGCGGATGCTATCGAAAAGGCGTACGAGCGAGCGCTCAGCTATCTGTCATACCGTCCGCGAAGCGAAGAGGAGATCAGACGGTACCTGGCAAAGCGTTCTCTGAGCGATGAGGAGATCGACCAGGTCGTTGGTAGACTCAAGAGAGCGCGGTTTGTGGATGACAGGGCCTTTGCCGAGTTCTGGGTTGAGAATCGTGAGGCTTTCCGCCCACGAGGTAGCTGGGCACTGCGAGGTGAACTTCGTCAGAAAGGCGTGTCGCCCGAGACCATCGAGGCTGCTCTTGACGGACTCGATGAGCGGGAGAGCGCCATGAGAGCAGCGAGTTCGGCCGTCCGGCGGTATCGCCTGCAGGAGAGAGACGAATTTTACCGGCACCTGATGGGGTTCTTGCAGAGGCGCGGCTTTTCATATGGCATTGCGCGTACCGTAACTGAGCATTGCTGGTCCGAGATACAGTCCGAGAGAGATAGGACAGACAGGACCTAGCGGGGAAACCCGTTAACATAGATGGGAAAGGAACTACTGGAATGTTCAATGGTGGCATGTGGATCGTATGGCTCGTGCTATTCATTCTGGGCACGACCGGGGGGTTTGCGTTAGGGTATCTGCTCAAGAACCGAACGATTGGGGACAACATCTCGCAGCTTCAGGAGGAGGCGCGTTCGAGCCTGAGCGAGGCGCGCACCAAAGCGATGGAGCTAGAGATCGAAGCTCGCGACAAGGTTCAGGGTATCCTGCTGGAGGCAGAGAACGAAGCCTCACGGCGAATGAAGGAGATCAGTCGCCAGGAAAATCGCCTGCAGGAGAGGCGCGACAACCTGGATCGACGCCTCGACAATCTCGAGGTCCGCGACACGCGGCTCAAGGAGCGCGAGCAGCGGTTGGACGCGCGGCAGGTGGAGTTGGATCAGGCCTGGCAAGTGCACCTGGCCGAGCTCGAGAGAATCTCCGGGCTCACGCAGGAGCAGGCAAAGGAAGTCTTGCTCAAGGAAGTCGAGGCCGAGGCGCGGATTGATGCGGCCAAGATTATTCGTGACATCGAGGCGCAGGCCCACGAGGAGGCAGAGGAGCGCGCGAGAGAGATTGTCACGATAGCGATTCAGCGCGTGGCGACTGACCAGGTGGCTGAGACCACGGTTTCGGCTGTGGAACTCCCTAACGACGAGATGAAGGGGCGCATTATCGGCCGGGGTGGCAGAAACATCCGCGCCCTGGAAGGCATAACAGGCGTGGACCTGGTGATCGACGACACGCCGGACACGGTGATCCTCTCAAGTTTCGATCCGGTGCGGCGTGAGGTGGCTCGTGTGGCCCTGGAGCGTCTGATACTCGATGGCCGCATCCATCCAGGACGCATTGAGAAGATGGTGGAAAAGGCCCAGGAAGAGATCGATCAGACGATTAGGGATAAGGGCGAGGAGGCGGCACTCGACATGGGTGTCCACGGCCTACCGCCAGAGATCATTCGGCTCTTGGGCAGACTGCACTATCGCACCAGCTATGGTCAGAATGTGCTCAAGCACTCTACAGAGACAGCGATGATCGCAGCACTGATCGCAGCCGAACTGGGCGCCGATGTGCAGCAGGCCAAGCTCGCTGGATTGCTCCACGATCTTGGCAAAGCGGTCGATCATGAGGTCGACGGACCACACGCACTGATCGGGGCAGAGATCGCCAGGCGCTATGGCATGCCGGAGTCTATCGTGAACGCCATTGGGGCCCATCACTGTGATATCGAGCAGTGCTCCCTCGAGGCGATGCTCATTCAGGTGGCGGATGCCATATCGGCGGGTCGCCCAGGCGCGAGGCGCGAGTCACTCGAGAACTATATCAAGCGCATTCGTGCGCTGGAGCAGGTGGCGAACTCGTTCGAAGGCGTGGATTCCTCCTTTGCGATCCAGGCAGGCCGCGAGATTCGCATCATGGTCAGGCCGGAGCAGATTGATGATCTGGCCGCCATCCGCCTCTCCCGCGATATCGCCAAAAAGGTTGAGGAGAGCCTCCAATATCCGGGCCGTATCAAGGTCACGGTTATCCGCGAACTCAGAGCAACAGAGTACGCGCAGTAAGGGATCGTCCGGCTACTGGAGCTTGTGGGCTACAGCCCCGTGGCGCACAAGGTGCAGATTGCGGGGGTTGGTGTGCTTTGCAATCCCGAAGGAGTCAGCACCATGGAAGTCCTCAAGGTATCGGCGCACTCCAGGTCTACGGCGGTGGCAGGTGCCATCGCGGGCGTTATCCGAGAGCACGGACGGGCTGAGGTTCAGGCGATTGGCGCTGGCGCTGTCAACCAGGCGACAAAGGCAGTGGCGATTGCACGCTCCTATCTGGCGCTGGACGGCATTGACGTGATCTGTATCCCGGCGTTTGCCGACGTTGTGATCGCGGACGAGGAGCGCACTGCGATCAGGCTGATTATCGAACCAAGATGATGGTATCTATCGATCTACATATCCATAGCACGGCCTCTGACGGCACTTTAAAGCCGGCAGAGATCGTGGATATGGCTGAAAGCAGGGCAATCGACGTGATTGCCCTGACAGATCACGACACGGTGGCAGGAGTCCCCGAGGCCCTGGAAAGGGCGGCGGGTACCAGTGTCCGTGTCATCCCCGGTGTCGAGATCAGCGCGGACGACGAGGGCGTCCAGGCCCATGTCCTCGGATACTTTATCGACCATACGGATGGGTCGCTGGTGGGTGAGTTGCGACGTTTTGCAGAGGCACGACTGGATCGTGCCTATTGCATCCTTGAGAAGCTTCATGCCCTGGGCATTTCGCTCCCCTCAGAGCAGCTTGGCGACGAGATTCAGGGTGGAGCTGTTGGTCGTCCTCACATTGCGCGGTTGCTGATGCAGGAAGGCTACGTGGCATCCATTGAGGAGGCCTTTGGCAGATACCTCAATCACGGTCAGAAGGCCTATGTGCCGCGGGCCAAGATCTCGCCGGCCGATGCGATCGAGATGATTCATGGCGCCCAGGGGTTGGCCGTCCTGGCGCATCCCTGGAGCATCCTCTTTCTCGTAGAGCCGCTGGTGGAGCAGGGGCTTGACGGGTTAGAGGTCTTTTACCGGGACTATGATGCGTGTCAACATGGACGCCTTGCCAGGCTGGCACAAGAGTATGGACTGTTTCTTACAGGAGGCTCGGACTACCACGGACCGGGACGGAAGGCACCCTCTCTTGGCGAGGTCAGAGTCCCTGTCGAGTGCCTGGCCGCAATGGATGGGCGCTACGGTAACTAGTCGCTAATGAAAACGAGGCGCACCCAGCGGTGCGCCTCGTTTGTTTTAGCCAGGGTCAGGACTGCGTGGGATCTGTGGGCGCGGGTCCGCGAGGCGTGCGCCGCCTTCGCCCCGAGCGGCCGCCGCGCGAACGCCGGCTCCTCTGCTCGGATGAACCATCCGAGTCCTGGCCTGGTCGGGTACGGTCCTGGCTGTTTTCGCCGCTGCTTTGGGGCGCACCTTGCCGCGCGTTATTCGGCGCGCTGTTCGATCTGCGCGGGCCCTGTGCGTTTGATGCAGATGGCCCTTGACTTGTCTGGCGGCTAGAACCTCTGGAGCGCTGCGATCTGTCCTGAGTGCGCGTTTCTAGGCCTTGACGCGGCTCTGGCCGGCGCTCGCTGCTCGGCGCCGGTGTCGCCACCTTCCTGAGGCTGTTCGTGAGGCTTGCACCCTCGACCGCCCCTTCGCGAGGGGCCATAGGCTCCGCGCCAGAGAGTTGGTCCGCCGTCATCTCCGCTGTCGAACCATCCTCCAGGAGCAATGTCACTGTCTCTCTCAGCACAGAAACCTTGATTACCTTGCCCCGGCCGTAGGGTGTGTCGACGGCCCTGCCTACTTTGGGGAACATGCCCCGGACCTCGCGGTAATAGTCGTTTTCGTATGTCAGGCAGCACAACAGGCGTCCGCAGAGGCCCGATATCTCCATCGGACTCAGAGGCAGATTCTGCTGTTTGGCCATGCGAATGGAGACAGGGGAGAACTGCGTCAACCAGGTTGCACAACACAAGGGACGGCCGCACGGCCCGAGTCCGCCAACGAGCTTGGCCTCGTCCCGCACACCGATCTGTCTGAGATCGATGCGCGCCCGAAACGTGCGCGCCAGATCACGGACGAGCGCGCGAAAATCGACACGGTTCTCGGCGGTGAAATAAAAAGTCAGCCGAGAGCCATCGTAGCTGAATTCAGCGCTCACGACCTTCATCTGAAGGCCTACTTTTCCGATATGCTCCTGGCAGACAGTTACCGCCTCTATCTCCCTCTCACGGTACTGCTCCGCGCGCTCAATGTCGTTGCTGCTGGCCTTGCGCAGGACCGGCTTGAGGTCTCCCACAATCTGCGAGGCCATCACGTCGTGCGGCGCCTCGGTGACCTGCCCCATCTCGTCGCCGCGGGCCGTAGAAACAATGACATAGTCGTCCACCGTAACGGGAACATCCCGCGGATCAAAATGATAGACTTTGCCTGCACCCCTAAAGCGGACCCCACATACTAACGCCATAGTGTATCCTTATTCCTCGAGGCCACTTTTCGGGCCTGCGTGAGTGTCGCACCAACCGAGCAACATCGATTCCACGACCAAGCGCGGGTTGACGTTCTGTTCCAGCTGAGCGATCGCGTTCTGTATATCTGTGTTTGCGCGCAACGCCTGCTCAAGTCCGGTCGCCTGTGCATGCCGTTCCAGCCTCTGGCGCTGCCGGTGATTGACCACCAGATCATCACACCCTGCCGAGATCAACATGACATCGCGCCAAACCGATTGCCATGTGCCCATGATCTCGACAAGATCCTCTTGACGGCCGAGGGTTTGGGCTGTGGCGATTCGATCAGCGTAGCCCGCGTCCAAGAGATCAAGAAACTCGGTAACGACGCTCTGGCGTCGTTCGACGAGTTCCGGATCACCGGCGGCTTGCAGCGCCCAGCCCACACGCCCTCCAGACAGCCTGGCGATCGCGCTAGCAGATAGCGGCTCGATCCCCCGCTCCACAAGTGCCTTTGCAATGACGTCGTTGGGCACAGGCTGGAGCGCCATAACGCGGCAACGGGAGACGACCGTCGGTTCCAAAAGCCCAGCGTCTAGGGCCGTCAAAATCAACACGGCCTGCGCCGGGGGTTCCTCCAGCGTCTTGAGCAGCGCATTCTCAGCCTCTTCTGTCGCGGTGTGCATGTCTGTGATGATCGCCACGCGCCAGCGGGCTTCATAGGGCTTGAGCGAGATCTCGTACTGCATCTGCCGTATCTGGGCGATCTTGATGTGGCCATTGTCGGGCTGGACAAAGGTCACGTCCGGATGACTCAGCGCTCCAATGCGTCTGCAGTGTGTGCAGGATCCGCACGGCGGCGTGTCGGACAGGCAGTTGAGCGCAGCGGCATACTCCATGGCAAGATGGGCCTTGCCCACGCCTTCCGGGCCCGTGAACAGGTTGGCCCGCGAGATGTTGCCACTCACCAGGCCCGCGGCGAGCTGCTCCACAGCCCAGGTATGTCCAATCGTACGCCACATATTTGCACCGTCGGATCGGGGTCTTTGCATGGTCAGTGTGATTCTACCATGCCCGTGATGTGGCGGCAAAGGGTCTCGGATGGCTCCAGGGCTGCTTGCCAGGACAGGCTGTTCGACTAGAGTAGGGACATCCGCCAGGCGGCAATTCGCGTGATTGAGGATGGACGTGACAAACTCCCTGACCGCATCTCGCTCGCAATACAGACGCAATATCGTTGCGCTGGTCGGCGATTCGTCTCTGTTCTACATGGCCATGAGCTTTATTGGGGCCACCACTGTCCTGCCCGCCCTCCTCGGGACGCTGACCGAATCGCAACTGATCATCGGTGTCGGGAGCGGCATCACCAGGGGGGCCTGGCTCCTGCCGCAACTTCTGGTGGCCGGGTTCATCACCAGGATGGCACACAGGAAAAAGGTGATCGCCGGTGCAGCCTGGCTTTCGCGTCCGCTGCTCTTGCTTGTGGCCTGGGTTATCTGGCGGTTTGCCGTGCCGAGGCCCTCACTGACAATTGCTGTGATCCTGGCGCTCCTGTTCATCTTCTTTATGCTGGATGCCGTTGTCAGCGTGCCCTGGTTCGACCACCTGGCAAGGACGATCTCGCCGCGCCGGCGAGGGATGGTTGTAGGCCTTGGGCAGGTGCTGGGAGGAATCGGGGGCATCGGCGCCGGTGCCGCTGTGAGATACCTGCTCAGCGATGCCAGCCCCTGGGGCTATCCGGCCAACTACGCACTGGTGTATACCGTCGCGGGGATTCTGCTGATTCTCTCGGCCGTCTCAATCTCGTGCATTTCGGATCCTGACTGTACTCCGACGGATGGATCCGTGGCTCCCTCTCCGCGAGAGAACCTGGCGCTGCTGCCAGGCTTTCTAGCTCACGACCGGCCTTTCCGGCGCATGATCGTCG
The DNA here is from genome assembly GCA_964564195.1 of uncultured Anaerolineales bacterium. Taxonomy (GTDB): domain Bacteria; phylum Chloroflexota; class Anaerolineae; order UBA1429; family UBA1429; genus JAAYED01. Next base: position 17,320 of record CAZMAI010000033.1, read on the forward strand.
TGCAGCTGCTCATCGGTTTTGTTGGGGTTGCGACGACCTTTTATGTGCTGTACGCCCAACGCGAGCTGGGGTTTTCGCTCGCAGACACGGGGCTTTTCGTTTCCTCGCAGGTGGCCGGGTCGATGATTGCCGGCTTTTTGCTGGGGTATATTCAGAACAAGCTTGGGCCTCTGACGCACATCAGGATGCAGGCGATCCTGGCGATGGCAGCGCCCGCCCTCGCACTGTTGGCAGGCTTTGCGGTGCGCCTTGACCCGGCGGCGGTGCGGTGGATCTATCTGGCGCTTTTTCTGATGTTGGGCGTCTATATCGGTGGCGGCAGCTGGCCATTCAATAACTGGTTGCTCGAGTATGCTACCGAGACCCGGCGCCCCATGTACATCGGCCTGGCCAACACGCTCTCTGCCTTGACCATGCTGGCACCGGTTATCGGCGGCCTGGTGGTGGACCTGGTGTCCTATCAGGCGGTCTTTAGTCTTGCGCTCTGTTTCTGTCTCGCCGCCCTGTTCCTGTCCTTTGGATTGCCCACCACGCGCAAGGCGTGATTAGTGGCCATTGCGCCCGGGAAAAGGGTCCTGCGCTATTGCAGATGCACAGGCACCCTGCGTTCGATGGTGACCTGACGGGTTGTCACCTCACAAGCGTAGGCGTGAACGGCCACGCCGCTCTGGCTGGCCTCGAGCAAGGCGGCGGCGAATGCGGGATCCGCTCGTACGTGCGGTGAAAACGTAGAGGCGTCGTTGCGCTGTATCACAAAGATCACTGCGGCACGATCCCCCTCTGCTACCGCTCGGGTGAGCTCCTGCACATGCCTCGTGCCGCGGGTTGTGGGTGCATCGGGGAACATTGCGCGGCCACCCTGCACCAGCGTCACCGACTTGACCTCCATCCAGGTGCGGGCCTCGTCTGTTGTGAGCGTAAAGTCCAGGCGACCGGAGCCGTAGGGGCGCTCGGCTGCCAGTTCGCCCAGCGGTTTTCCTTCCCACCCTGTTCTCTGGATGTATTCCGGCCATAGGCGGTTTGGCAGGTGCGCGTCGACCGAAACAAGGGTGTCGCCGTGCTCGACAAGCAGCAGATCGTAGTTCGTGCGGCGTCCCGGCTTGAGTGCCGGCGCCAACCAGACGTGCGCGCCGGGCACGAGCAACTCTCGCATGCGCCCCGAACTGGCCACTCGCGCGGAGCAAGGAAGGTTGTCTACCAGCACGGTGGCCCGGAACCGGTTGTCGCGCTGAAGAAAGACGCCGCGGACGAGTTCAGGCAGCCGCACTATCAGCCGCCCCGCCGGCGCGTTACACGACTCATCCTGAGGACGCCATAATGCCGCGGGCTGCGATCTCGCCGGTCGCGGCGGCGCCCCCGATACCCCGCGCTACGCCCGCCCCGTCCCCGGCCACGTACAGCCCCGGCAATTCAGTCTGCAGGGTGCTGTCGGTGCGAGGCTTGTTGGCGTATCGCTTGAGCTCCAGGGCGTAGAGCAGCGTCCGGTCCGCGTCCAAGCCCGGGATGATGCGGGCCAGGATGTCCAGCGCCTCCAGCAGGTCAGTGACAATGCGGTGGGGGAGGGCCATCGAGATGTCGCCCGGCGTCACATCCTCCAGAGTCGGAACGACGTCTCCCGGACTCTTGGTCAGGCGGCTCCAGGTCGACCGGCGGTGACGGCGCAAATCGCCGAGACTTTGCAGCGTCGGCCGGCCCCCGCCGATCGTTGTGGCCAGCCGGGCGATGGAGACGCCATAGGCGGTGGTGCTCTCGACTGGCTCGGTGAGATTGATGCTCGTCAGCAGGGCAAAGTTCGTGTTGTCGGTGTGCCTGTCCTTGAGAGAGTGGCCGTTGACGCCGACGACGCCCTCCTCAGGATAGGATTCCTTGACCACGAATCCGTGAGGCGAGACACAAAAAGTGCGTACCTGGTCGTCGTAGGTCGGGGCACGGACGTAGAACTTGGGGTCGTAACATACATCGATGATGTCAGCCATCACGATCGCGGGGATCTCGACCCGAACGCCGACATCGACGGGGTTGTAGACGACGGCGAGACCCAGTTGCTCGATGATTCGCCGGGTCCATTCGCTCCCCACGCGGCCGGCCGCGAGCAGCACGGCGTCCGCCCGAATGACTTCTCCGCTCTCCAGCACGACACCCTGCGCGCGGCCATCGCCAACGAGGACATCTACGACGCGCGTTTGCATGCGAAAGGTGACGCCCATGCGCGCCAGATCGTCGGCCAGGCGCTGCATGAGTTCCACCAGGTGATCGGAGCCGATGTGGGCTTGACGGATCGGCAGGAAACGGACGCCCGCCTTGGCGGCCGACTTTTCCAGTTCGCGGGTCGCTCGGTCGCTGGTCTCCATGACAGTGACGCCATAGGAGCCAAAGATCGACTCGATATGGTTGATCAGGTCCCATGCCTGATTTGGCGACATGAACTCAAAGAGATCGCCGCCCACCTGGGGATGAAAGTTGATCTTGCCATCGGAGAACGTCCCGGCTCCGCCCATGCCGTGCAGCAGGTCATAGCCGTCTCGCCTGTTGCGCTCAGAGACGGACTTGCCCATATCTATGACGATGACGCGGTGCCCCGCTCCTGCGAGCTCGTAGGCAGCAAAGATCCCCGCGGGGCCCGCCCCCACTATCGCGACGGTAGTCATCAGACCCTCCTCCTCTGAGCAGCGGCGCGCTTGTCAGTCACCGAGACGTGCGCGGTATCAGGCCACCCAGGGCCCATCGGCCAGAACCCGGCTTAGCTGGCGCAAATGATCGCGCTCTTCGTCGATGATGGCGCGTATAGCGGCTGTCTGGTCCTCCGCGACGGCTTCAACCAGCTCATAGAAAAAGAGCAGCGTGTCCTTCTCAAAGGCCATGGCCGCGCGGAGTGCCTGTGTCTCATTCTCGGCCTGCTTTGCACGCTCCATGCCCTTGTCAGGTCCGAGTAGAGCCCCGGTCAGGGCGTTCTGCAGAAACTCGCGATAGTCACTGCTGTCTGCGT
>CAZMAI010000034.1:0-7997 GCA_964564195.1 uncultured Anaerolineales bacterium
TCCGCAGGGAGATCCAGATGATCTTCCAGGACCCGTACTCGTCGCTGAACCCTCGTATGACGCTGCTTCAGATCGTTGGGGAGCCCCTGACGGTGAACAGAATCGCTCATGGGCGGGAGCTAGAGGACCGGGTGGCCGAGCTACTGCGAAGGGTGGGCCTCCGCCCCGAGTACATGCGCCGCTACCCCCACGCGTTCAGTGGTGGCCAGCGTCAGCGTATCGGCATCGCCCGTGCCCTGGCTCTCAATCCGCGATTCATCGTGGCCGACGAGCCCGTATCAGCGCTGGACGTGTCCATTCAGGCCCAGGTGCTGAACCTGCTGGAGGATCTGCAGCAGGAGATGGGCCTCACCTATCTCTTTGTTGCTCACGACCTGAGCGTTGTGCAGCACATCTCCGACCGGGTAGCCGTGATGTACGTCGGCAAGTTGGTCGAGATGGCGGATACGAACGAGCTGTACTATACGCCAATGCATCCGTATACAGAGGCGTTGATGTCTGCGGTGCCCAAGCCCGATCCGCGGGCCGTCAAGCAGCGCATCGTGCTGGAAGGCGAAGTGGCCGACCCGGCCAACCCGCCCTCGGGATGCTACTTCCATCCGCGCTGCCGGTACGCCACTGAACTGTGCCGCACCGAAGAGCCCGAGCTGCTAGAGGTCAAGCCCGAGCATTACGTCAAGTGCCATCGTGCCACGGAGCTCACACTCCGCGGCGTGGCAGGGTGAGATGACAATGGTAACGAAGGATTCGCTCTGGCCCAAGGTCATGGGCTACTTTCTCTGGGTAGTCTCCGCACTCATCGGATTGGGGGCCCTGTTCGCCGCGATTGACCTGGTTGAAAGACTGGCGATCGCGATCATCCAGCCAGGGTGCGACCCGCTCAGACCGGTCGAGTGTGCAGGAACGATTCGATCGGTGATGCTTGTAGCCTATGCCGTGCTGGGAATCGTCTGGCTCGTGTGGTACATCCTGATGGCCGAGCGCTACCCTTCGTCCAAGACCGCCGAGTTGTTGGCGAAACGCTTTGCTGTGTCAACGGCGATTCAGGTGGCGCTCATTGCCATCTGGTTGATCGTTGATCGCTGGCCCTTTGGCTAGATCAACATCTGTCTCAAGACCCCGCGGGCAGTCCTGCCTGCGGGGTCTTTGTTTTGCCAGGCGAATCACATCTGGCAAGATCGCTTGACCTTCCCGACGGGCGTATATAATACGAGAGTCATCAATAGAATGGAGGTACATGCGAGATGACAATGACGAATGGGTTCACTCCGGTCGATATCAAGAGCCTGGGGATTCCCGAGGTAGGCGTCGGCATGCTCGGTTACCGTTTTATGGGCAGGGCGCATTCCAATGCGTACCAGCGTATGCCCATGTTCTTTTGGCCGCCGGCGGCTCGCCCTCGCCTGATCGCGCTCTGCGGGCGTACGGGTCCGGCTGTACAGGAAGCAGCGCTACGTTTTGGCTACGAAGGGTACTATACCGATCTGGACGAAATGCTGTCGGATCCCAGGATCGTGCTCTTTGACAACTGCGCCTCGGCCGATGCGCACGTAGCCCCTACCCTGGCCGCGATTGCCGCGGGCAAGAACGTACTGTGTGAGAAACCACTGGCCCCGACAGCCGCAGACGCTAGAAAGATGTGGCAGGCAGCCGAAGCAGCCGGGGTCGTCCACATGACAGGATTCAACTATCGTCTTGTTCCCGCCGTACGCTTTGTCCGCGATTTGATCGACCAGGGCATCATTGGCCAGATCTACTCCTTCCGTGGCTGCTATCTGCAGGAGGGCGGCGACAATCCGGACCGGCCCTGGAGCTGGCGCTCGGATAGGAGCCAGGGAGGCTATGGGGCCATCGGCGACATCGGTGTCCATATCATCGATCTTGCTCGATTTCTCGTAGGTGAGATCACTTCACTTAACGCGATGACCCAGACCTTTGTACGCGAGCGCCCCCTAGCCGATCGCCCCGGAGAGATGGGCAAGGTGACCGTGGATGACGTGTTCGTCTCCACCGTGGCCTTTGACAATGGTGCTATCGGGACGATCGAAGCATCCAAGGTGGCCACAGGGCGCAAGAATCAGAATACCTTCGAGATCAATGGCTCCAAGGCGAGCGTGGTGTTCGATCTCGAGCGACTGAACGAACTTCAGATCTACCTCAAGGAGGGCACACCTGAAGGGCTTCAGGGCTTTAGCACCGTTTCCATTACAGAGCGTGACCATCCCTTCTACCAGTTCTGGTGGCCCCATGGTCATATCATCGGGTGGGAGCACAGCTTTGTACATGAAGTCAACGTCATGATGCGCGCCATCACGCTAGGCGAACCCGTCAGCCCCTATGCCGCCACCTTTGAGGATGGATACCGGGCGCTGGCCGTCGGCGAGGCGGCTTTGGCCTCGGCCGAAACGGGCCGCCGCATTGAGCTCGAGTACTAGACAGAACAAGGAGAAAGCAAGCTATGAAACTGGGACAGGACATCTACACCGTGCGGAGCAAGGGCTGGGACGCGTTTCAGCTCCTCGACTACTCCAAAAAGATCGGCTTGGATCTGGTTCACTTTTCCGACCTGGCCCCCTTTGCGAGCCTCGAGGATGACTATCTGGATCGCGTCAGGGCGCGTGCCGACGAGCTTGGCCTGGCCATCGAAGTAGGCATGCTCTCCATCTGCGAATCGGCCACGATCTTTGACCATTCACAGGGCTCCGCCGTGGACCAGATCACAAAGATGTTGCACGTGGCCGACAAACTCAAGTCACCAATTCTGCGTTGCGTGCAAGGCTCTTCGGCAGACCGCCAGACTGAACTGCCTTTTGAGGCACACATCGAGAACACCATCAACACCTGCAAGGCCGTCCGCAGCCAGTGTATGGACCTCGGCATCAAGCTCGCGCTGGAGAACCATGCCGGTGATTTTCATGGTTCCGAACTGGCTGATTTGATCAAGGCGGCTGGCCCGGAGTATGTGGGAGCATGCATCGACTCTGGCAATCCGCTGTGGGCAGGAGAGAGTCCCTTTGTGACCCTGGAGCACCTGGCACCCTATATCGTTACCAGTCACGTGCGCGATACGAGCGTATGGCAGCATCCCACCGGGGCCTCTGTGCAATGGGTCGCCATGGGCGATGGCAACATCGGCATCAAGGCGTGGGCGCAACGATTCATCGAGTTGTGCCCGAATGTGCCCTTTAGCCTGGAGATCATCACGTCTGCAGCACCGCGCGTGCTCGACTATCTCGAGCCTGACGCAGCCTACTGGAAGATGTACCCGGATACACCCGCCCGTGAGTTTGCGCAGTTTGAGTCGCTCGTACGCAAAGGCCAGCCTTACATCAGGCCATGCCTGACGGTCGGCCGCGACATGCCGCCCGAGTACCTGCCGGCCATCGCCGCGCAGCAATGTATCGACCTGGAGCGCAGCGTCGCCTTCTGCAAGCAGGAACTGGGCATCGGCGAGTCCTGATCGCGTTCGCGAGAAGTGAGGCGCCACCCTCAGGTGGCGCCTCGTTTGTATCCTTCGGGACGGACGCATGACCGAACGTCCGTAGCCAGAGCCACGGACGGCCTTAGCTCGGCCAGATTTCCTCGATCAGCGGCCTGAGCATCTTGAGGCCCAGTATCAGCCCCTCATTCCATCGCTCACCATAGTATGTCCGATCCTCATGCTCAACGGCGATATCCCCGGTGTAGCCTGCGGCCTGAGCCGCTTTGAGAAGCTCGGGCCAGTTGATCTGGCCAAGGCCAGGCAGCGTAAAGCGCCACCAATCGGGACCATGCACCCCTTGCCGCCGGAGCGCCTCAACGTCAATCAAAACGTCCTTGGCGTGCATATGATGGATGCGATTCGCATAGTCGCGCAGCACCCGGAGATGATCGATTCCCTGCCATACATAGTGTGATGCGTCATACTCGATCCCGAGCGCCGCATTTGGTACGGCCTCAAAGAGGCGATCATAGAACCAGGGGGCCACCGCCATATTGGCCCACGTATAAGGTCCATACCCCGTCACACGTCCAGGCCAGGGCTCGAAGGCTATGCGCATGCCCCTGTCCGCTGCCATCGCGGCGATCGGCCCAAAGCGCTCCTTAAATAGGACAAGGTTGTCATCCACCGAGAGCGCATTATCGCGCCCGGTCATGCCCGCGACAACGCTGCAGCCCAGTTGGCTCGCGAGGTCCATCGTTCGTGTATAGCAGGCGATGGCTTCGTCAGCAGGGACTGCGATGGCATCACCATAGATCGCGATCGCCGTGACCGCGATGCTTTCGCGGGCCAGGGCGTCCCTAATCACGGGTAAATCCTGCTGCAAGGCAGCCAGGCCAGACTCTGATATCCAGCCCACATTGGCCTCTAGCGCATCATAGGTCAGCCGCCTCGCCGTCACGACATTGTCGACTGTCAGGGGCAACAGGCAACCCAGTTTCATCGGGCTCTGTCCTTTCGATAGTGCGATTACTGTGGCTGGATGTTACGCTATGCTGCCCGTTGCCACAAACAGCCGCCTAAGGACGCTCCCTTGACGATGCTCTGCGGCGCATCTAGACTGATTGTGTGCCACTCTACCAGAAAAGGATGTGCGACATGCGTAGGAATCTGCTCAAGGACAAGCTGCAGCGCGGTGAGGCCGTTATCGGCCCGTTCATGAACTGCTCATACCCCGCCTTTATAGAGATCGCCGGCCTGGCCGGCTTTGACTTTGCCATCGTCGATACCGAGCACGGTCCCCTGTCGATAGAGACAGCTGAGGATCTCTGCCGAGCGGGACAATTGGCCGGTCTGGATCCAATCATCCGCGTGAGTGCCAACGAGCAACCCCTGATTCAGCGAGCCCTCGACATCGGCTCCGCCGGTGTGCAGGTACCGCAGATCGAGACGCGCGCCCAGGCTGAGGCCGTGGTGCACGCGGCCAAGTACGCCCCGCTGGGGATGCGCGGCATCTCGCTCTTTACGCGTGCAGGTGACTATACCGTCTATGGCACTGAGGGCCTCACCGACGGACTGAATGCTGAACAGGTGGTGGTTATTCACATCGAGGGCGTGCGAGGGCTGGAGAACCTGGATGAGATCGTCACGGTGCCAGGGATCGACGTGGTCTTTCTGGGGCCCTATGATCTGTCACAGTCTTTCGGCATACCGGGGCAGGTCAACGACCCGAGAATGGTGCAGGGCATGGAGATCGCCGTCACCAAGATCCGTGCGGCAGGCAAAGCCGCGGGTACTTTTGCGGGCGATGCGGCCACTGCCAGGCGATGGATCGACACCGGAGTGCAATACATCTCACTCGGAGTCGATGTCGGGATCTTTGCAAACGCTTGTCGCACTCTGGTGTCTGACGTCAAGGGCACCACGCCCACTCGCCCCTGGTAGAGGGAACCCGGCGTGTCCGGACTGTATGCAACCAACCTGAGGAGGACCAATGCGTATCACCGGCGTCGATCTCATCCAGTTTGAGTACCTGTCTGGTCACGTACGCGACGCCGAGGGACACGGACACCCCGGTCCGCAGCACACGGCCACCGGCTCCATTGTGGAGATCACAACGGACGAGGGTATCAGCGGGTTTTCCATGGGGGGCGCCCCGATCATGCTCGAACCGGTGCGCCAGGTCCTGATCGGTGAAGACCCACTCTACCGTGAGCGCATCTGGCAGAGGCTGCGCCAATTCCAGCGCCTCTATGGCGCCCCGCTGCACGATCGCTACATGGGTGCCGTGGATCAGGCACTGTGGGATATCGGCGGAAAGGTGGCGGGACTGCCCGTGTTCAAGTTGCTCGGTGGCTACCGGGACACCGTCCCCGCCTATGCCAGCACCATGTGTGGCGACGACATCCCCGGGGGCCTGGACACTCCCGAGGCATACGCCGACTTTGCCGAGGCGTGTGTTGCCGAGGGCTACCGTGCTTTCAAGCTGCACACCTGGATGGCACCGCTCGGACCGAGTCCCCGTCATGATGTCGCGGCGTGCGCGGCCGTGCGCGCCCGTGTCGGCCCGGAAATCGACCTCATGCTCGACTGCCACCATGACTATAGCCGCGCAGATGCACTGTATATCGGACGTGCCCTGGAGGAGCTCGACTTTCACTGGTTTGAAGAGCCAATGAACGAGCACAGCATGTCCTCCTATGTCTGGTTGTCGAACGAGTTGGACATACCCGTCGTCGGACCCGAAACCGCCGGAGGAATGTTCTACAACCGCGCCGAGTGGATCATGCAGCATGCCACCGATATCAGCCGCTACGACGTGCACCTGGGGGGGCTCACCCCCCTGATCAAGTGCATCCACCTCTGCGAAGCGCACGGCGTTGCACTGGAGGTTCACGGAGGCGGCCATGGCAACCTTCACGCGCTCGGCGCCATGGGCATCCCGGGCGAATACTATGAGCGAGGACTGCTACATCCGCACTATGACTATGAGGGAAGCCAACCCTGGCTCCAGTCTCTCCCCGACGACATTGACTCGAATGGACACGTGCACCTGCCGCAGGGTCCCGGTCTCGGGCTGGACATCGATTGGGAGTATGTGAACGCCAACCGTCTATAGCACATCTCCGCCATGCCTTCTTGCTGAGCGTTGTCCTACTTGACGCGCGGGCAGGCGTATGCTATCCTACAGTCATCTCAGGCGAGGGTGCCCGAAAGGGTACCCTCGCGTGCTGTTTACCGGCGAGGCAGAGGCAATGGTCATCGTCTTGAACAGTTCTATCAGGAGGCAGCCTGTTACCGGCATACACCCGCCCGGGTAGTTTGGCGTTCCAGGTGTCGATGAAGACAAGGCCAGTTATCCGGATGGAGACTGGCCTTTTTTGGTCGCTGTTACCAGAGTAGATCTCTCCCCGCAATCACGCCATAGAGGAGTAATCGATGCTAGAGTTTAGTAAGAGAACAAATACCCTGGAGCAATCCGAGTACAAGTACAGCCTGCAGGATGTGGCGAATCCTAACTACTATCGGATGTTGTACAGCTACGACGATGTGCCCAAGATCCCCTTTAACCATCGCCACGTGCCCATGTATCCCCCGGAGCGGCTGTGGATCAGCGATACGACTTTTCGCGATGGCCAGCAGGCCCGCACCCCGTACACGGTCAAGCAATCCGTGCAGCTCTTTAAATACCTGCATGAGCTGGGAGGCCCGAACGGGATCATTCGCCAGGCAGAGTTCTTTCTATACAGCGAGAACGACCGGGCCGCGGTGGAGGCCTGCCGCGCTCTGGGCTATGAGTATCCCGAGATCACCAGCTGGATCCGCGCTACCAAGCAGGACTTTGCGCTGGTCAAGAATATGGGAATTCCCGAAACCGGGATCCTGGCCAGTTGTTCAGACTTTCACATCTTTAACAAACTCAAGATGACTCGCAGACAGGCAATGGATCAGTTCCTGGGAGTCGTCAAGGATGCTCTCTCCATCGGCGTCAAGCCCCGTGTCCATCTGGAGGACATCACCCGCGCGGACTTTTACGGGTTTGTCGTACCGCTGGCTCTGGAGCTCAAGGCGCTCTCTGACGAGAGCGGCATCCCTATCAAGATTCGTGCGTGTGATACGCTTGGCCTTGGCGTGAGCTATCCTGGGGTGGCGCTACCGCGCAGCGTTCCGGGCATCGCCTACGGCCTCTGGCACCACGCTGGCTTTCCGAGCGATCTGCTCGAGTGGCACGGCCACAACGACTTTGGCAAGGCCGTCGCCAACGCCGGCACCGCATGGCTCTATGGCATCTCCACCGCCAACTGCACGCTCCTTGGCTTTGGCGAGCGCACGGGCAACACGCCATTGGAGGCCATGGTCTTTGAGTACGCATCGCTGCGTGGCACTTTCGATGGCATGCAGCCCCAGTACATCACAGAGATCGCGCGTTACTATGAGACGGACCTGGGCTATCACATTCCGCCGATGACGCCCTTTGTGGGCGAGGACTTTAACACGACGCGCGCCGGCATTCACGCCGATGGCCTGCTGAAGGATCCGGAAGTGTACAGCGCCTTTGATACAGAGGCCCTGCTGG
>CAZMAI010000034.1:8097-19886 GCA_964564195.1 uncultured Anaerolineales bacterium
GGCCTGCTGAAGGATCCGGAAGTGTACAGCGCCTTTGATACAGAGGCCCTGCTGGGCCGGGCGCAGCGCGTGATGATCAACCAGTCCTCTGGGGCCGCCGGGCTGCTGCACTGGATCAACGGCTATTACGGGCTGCAAGGACGCCATCCGCTGGACAAGCGCGACGCCCGTCTCGCCACGGTCAACGATTGGGTACAGCAACAATATGCCGATGGGCGCTCAACGGCCATCGGTGATGAGGAACTGGCGACCGTGATCGCGACTCTGGAGCCGCAGCTGGACGCCGAATTGCGCGGCGTGCTCGTCACGGACTAGCCATATCGCAACAAGAGGGGGCCACATGGCCCCCTCTTTTCTTATGCCTTTGCAGGCCCTATCGGGCCCGCTATGCGCGTTCTCCGACGGCCGGCGCCGCGCCACGATACACATCCTCCGCCAGCGCGATAGCACCAAGTACGCCCGCGCGGTCGCCAAGGCCGGGAGGGACGATGAACTGATCGATTCCGGACTGCACCTGCTCGACCTGAAGGTAGCCGTTCAGCAGGCGCTGCACGTTCGACCTGATCATGGGAAAGAGCTGGCTCTGGTGCATCACGCCGCCCCCCATGATGATGCGCTGCGGCGCTACCGGCAGGAGCAGGTTGACCAGTCCGCAAGCGAGGTACCGCGCCTCCAGTGCCCAGGCGGGATGCTCGGCGGCCAGATCTCTGGCGGGAGCGCCCCACCGCTCCTCGATTGCGGGGCCGCAGCACAGACCCTCCAGGCAGTCACCATGGTAGGTGCAGTATCCCCCATATGGATCTTCTGCACGGTCGTGCGGCACCCGAATGTGGCCCATTTCAGGGTGCATCATGCCATGGATCAGCTTGCCGTTGACCATGCCTCCGCCGCCGATACCCGTTCCCACCGTCAAGTAGATGAAGGTATCCAGGCCCTGCGCCGCCCCCCAGCGGAGCTCCCCCAGAGCCGCCACGTTCACATCGGTGTCAAAACCCACCGGCACGCCAAGCATACGGTGCACATGCCCCGCAAAGTCTGTCTGGGCCCAACCGGGTTTCGGTGTCGTCGTCACATACCCAAAGTACGGAGAAGCGGGATTGGGATCGATCGGCCCGAAGGAGGCGATCCCCACCGAATCCAGAGGACCCAGATGCTGCTTTGCTGCGAAAAACTCCTGAACCCGCGCAAGGGTGACGTCGGGCGTCTCGGTGTCAAAACGCGCCTCGGCGCGAATGTCCTCCGGCCCCGTGCCGATGGCACACACAAACTTTGTGCCTCCCCCTTCGATACCTCCAAAGAGCGGCATACAGCTCTCCTCCTCCTTCGTTATAGCCACTATCTCAGGCGGGCTCTTGGATGCGCCCTACTGCAGCGTGAACGATGCCCTGCTGCGCCGCCGAAACCCTCCGCCTCACCGATGGCCGCTCCGGCGCCACCTGCGGTCAAACCGAATAGCGCCCCGCCGGCACAGACATCCGAAAGGATGGTGCCGGAAAGGGCGCATTGGGATACGCTGAGCCGTTGTGTTACTCGTTCTCGTCTTCGGCAGACTCTTCCTGAAGATGTCGCTCCAGCCATGAATCTAGATCTGCACGACGAAACCGCCAGGTGCGGCCGATCTTGATCGCCGGAATCTTGTTGTCCTGCGCCCAGGAATAAATCGTAGACTCTTTGAGCTGCAGGTACTGCGCCACCTGCTTGACGTTGAGCAGGTTATCCTGTGTCATGTCTCCCTCCTTTGGCCCGAGTAACCATCAATCGAAACCCTGTGTTAGGGACCACAAACGCGGAGGCACTGCCTGCCGAAGCCAGTGGCGCTCGCAGTGATGCACCAGGCATCACTCAAAGCCATTATATCTTACGATCCTGCTTCAGTCAACAATAGATGAGCATAGATGTAGAAAATACCATCAAAAGCACCAATACGATAGCGCTGCACCAACTCTGGACAAGCAGGCTCACCGAGGCAACAATCTGGACGCCCTAACCAATTTACCGACTTGAGTGGAAAGGTTGCCACTGAACCGCACTCTACGGACAGGGGAGAAAATCCTGGTGCCGTTGTCTGGCATCAGGTGCCGTGTTATACTCACACCGTCGATCCGGAATGCGATGGCCTCGGGAGGCAGCCACATGTACCAGAAAATCATCATCATCGGCAGACTCGGACGCGATCCTGAGATGCGCTATACATCGCAGGGCACCCCAGTAACCAGTTTCTCAGTAGCCACAGATCGCGTGTGGAACGACCAGAACGGTCAGAGGCAGGAACGGACGACATGGTTCCGCGTCTCTGCCTGGCGCCGACTGGCAGAAACGTGCAACCAGTATCTGACCAAGGGGCAATTGGTCATGATAGAGGGCGAGATGCAGGAGCCACGACCGTACCAGGGTCGCGATGGTGAGTGGCGCGCGTCGCTAGACATCACAGCCATCAACATGAAAATGTTGGGGGGTAGAGGCGAGGGCGGTTCGGCGCCTCAGGACCGAAACGCGAGTCAGGGAGACGACAACGCCCCCATGGTCGACGAGGAAGAGATCCCCTTCTAGCGTGTTCCCAGGGAGGTCACGCGTGCGTGGCCTCCATTTCGTGTTCATCACACTCATTCCAGAGCGTGGAGTATCCCATGCCTGCCGATCTCTTGTTGTTCAATGGCGCCATCCGCACCATGGATCCCCTGCTGCCCGTGGTCGAGGCCGTGCTGATACGCGACGGGCGTATCTGCGCCCGGGGCGACAGCGCCGACCTCCTTACCCTCGCGGGTGACGCCGACAGCATCGACCTCGATGGTCGGAGCGCGATCCCCGGCCTGGAGGACGCCCATCTTCACTTCTGCATGCACGGTCTGGCGCTGGGGCAACTGCGTCTTGACGGCTTCTCGAGTCTCCAAGACACCCTGCAAGCAATTCAGGCGGCGCAGTCCAACGGATCGGGATGGCTGAGGGGCCACGGTTGGGATCACAACAACTGGCCGCGGCCGGTGAAGCCGACGCGCCATGATCTCGATCGCGTCGCCCCACACCGACCTGTCGCCCTGGACTCAAAGGATCTGCATTCGCTCTGGGTGAACACCGCGGCCCTCGAACTCGCCGGTGTGGACGCCAACACGCCCAACCTTCCAGGCGGCGAGATCCTCCGCGATGAGCAGGGTTGGCCTCTGGGTATCCTCTCCGAGAAGGCCAAGCAACTGGTCGAGCGGGCCATACCCGCGCCCTCAGACCAGGAGATGCTCGCCGCTGCGCGCCTGGCGGTGTCCGATGCCGGACGGCTGGGCCTGACTGCCGTGCACAGCTGCGAGGGCCCGGCCTCCTTTGGTGCCCTGGCCGCCCTGGATCGCGCAGGAGAGCTCACTCTTCGCGTGTGGCACATGCTCCCCGCAGCACATCTCGATCAGGCGCTGGATCTCCAGCTCTCCACCGGCTATGGCACGGAACGACTCCGTATCGGTCACATCAAGATGTTCGCCGATGGCGCCCTTGGGTCAGGCACCGCCGAGATGCTGACGCCTTACGAGGGCACCGAGGATGCCTATGGAGTGGCTGCAACGCCCACCGAAGAACTCTACGATACCGTACTACGTGCCACACGGGGGGGCTTGGCCTCTGCAATACACGCCATCGGGGATGGCGCAAACCGGCGCGTCCTCGATATCTACGAGCGGGTGGCCCGGGAACACCCCGCACCCGGCCTAAGACAGCGCATTGAACATGTGCAACTCATCACGCCCGCGGATCAGATGCGCCTGAGCCGTCTGGGCGTGGTCGCGTCGATGCAGCCCATTCACTGCACCCAGGACATGGCCATGGCGCAGCGCCAGTGGGGCGAGCGCTGCCGGTATGCCTATCCCTGGCGCAGCCTGCTCTCAGCCGGGGCCCGGCTCGCCTTTGGTACGGATGCGCCCGTAGAGGCCCTGGATCCGCTCAAGGGCATCCATGCCGCGATGACGCGCCGGCATGCAGACGGGACCCCCGACGGAGGCTGGTATCCGGAACAGACGCTGCCCCTCGATCAGGCGCTGGCAGCGTACACAATCGGGAGCGCGCATGCCGCCTACGGCGAAGGCGAACGTGGCCGGATCGCTCCAGGCCTGTGGGGAGATATCACCGTCTTTTCGGGTGCGCTCTCAGAGGATGATCCCGAGGGGCTGCTCGACCTGCAGGTAGCATACACGATCGTGGGCGGCCAGATCGTTTACCAACGCTGACCGCCCAACACGGCTCACGTCCAGATCGGCTCAGTCCTGGAAGCTCTCCACGATGCGCCGGTAGCGCTGGACCAGCCCGGAGGCCTGCTCATCGCTGGGTGCCTGCGCAAAGACGTGGAACAGCGGGTTGTCCGCATCTGGCAGCACCAGCACCCACTCCTCGTCACCCAACATGATCTTGACGCCGTCGATCTGCTCGGCCAGGCGATCTTTGTACTGCTGGTTGAGCAGCCGCATCACTTTGCCCTTGGCCTCCCAGGGACAGGTCACCTCGCTCTGTGCGACATAGTACGGCGGCACATTGGCCAGAGCGGCCTGCAGCGTTGTGTGTTGATGCGTCATGAACTCGAGCAACTTGGCCACGGTCATCATCCCATCCACGACGGCCTGGAACTCGGGCCAGATAAAGCTGCCGTTGCCATCGGTAGCCATCACCACGCCCTGCTCACTGGCGGCGCGCATCAGGGAGGGGAGGTTTACCTTGGTCCGTATCACCCGCCCACCGTAACGCGCCGCAATCTGCTCAAACACGGTAGGCATCGATACAGGAACCGCGATGGTGCCCCCGCCCCTGCTCTTGAGCACCACATCGGCGAGCATCGCGCCCAACTGAACCCCGCTGATCGACGCCCCGTTGTTATCGACAACAAAGACTCTTTCGCCGCCCACGTCCAACCGCACGCCCATGACGGTGTCCAGCGTGAGGCAGATCTTGCCCAATTGCTCAATCGAGCTCTGGAACTCTTCCGGCAAGATCGACATCTTGGTCTCGTCGGGCGCCTCGTTCAGCGCCACGGTCCGGCAGTTGAGTGCTGTCAGGATGGGGGCCAGCACGGCGCCAGTGGGCGCATTGGCAAAGTCCACCGCCACATAGTGATTCGCGTTCCGAATGGCCTCAACGTCCAGGTTAGCCATAAAGGCTTGCTGGTAGCGGTCGACCACGTGATCCGCATAGCTGATGGTGCCGATCTCGTCCAGGTACACGCGCCTGAAATCCTCACGGAAGAACACCTGCTCGATGTTACGCTCCTGAGCCTTGGTCAGATCCTGACCGTTCTTGTCAAAGAACTTTATGTCCACCACCCGATTGTCATAGGGCGAGAGGCGAAGATGCACACCGCCTGACGTGTTGGCGTGCTTGGTGTAGTAACGCGCTACAGGGATAGGCATGGACTGCAGGTCGAGGACGTTCACGCCAGCAGACGGCAGCCCGGAGATCACGCCACGTTTGAGCATCCGCGGGCTGCGGTGCGGATCCCGGTTGATGGTTACCACCGCCCCCTTGGGAAGCGTCGCGCCAAAGGTGGCCCCCAGCCTGGCGGCAAACTCGGGCGTGAGATCGATATTGACCAGGCCCGTCACGCCAAAGCGACCAAAGAGCACATGGCGCCCCTGGGCACCCCAGATGATGCTGTTGTTGACACTGGCGCCCGCGTCGACCTCTTTGTTCGGCCAGATCTTGACGTTGGGCTGAATGATCGCCCCTTCGCCGATCACCGACGAGTCGCCAATCACGGCCCCTTCAAAGACGACGCTCTTGCGTTTGAGACTCACCTGACGTCCGATGATCGCGCCGCGTACCTCCGCGCCCTCTCCGATGTAGCAATTGCGCCAGATCACGCTGCGATCCAGGTCCGCATAGCGGTCCACGACGGTGTAATTGCGGATAACCGTGGGACCGTGCACGATCACTCCCTGCTTGATCTTGACGCCATCGCCAAGAAAAACGGGCCCGTACAACTGGGCATCGGGAGCGATCTCAACGCCCTCACCCACCCAGATGCCTTCGCCGATCTGCTCGCCAAAGGGCGCCGCTTTGACCTCGCCCGAGAGCATGTCGGCGTTGGCCCGCATGAACTCGGCCAGGTTCCCCACGTCGCACCAGTACCCGTCGGCAACATAGCCATACATCGGGTCGCCATTCTGCAAAAGCGTCGGGAAGAGTTCCTGGCTAAAGTCGTACTTTGTTTCAGCGGGGAAATAGTCCAGCACTTCTGGTTCCAGGACATAGATGCCTGTGTTGACGTTATCGGAGATGACCTCGCCCCAACTGGGCTTTTCCAGGAACTGGCGGATAGCCCCCTGCTCATCCAGGATCACAACGCCATACTCTAGAGGATTGGGGACTCGGTACAGCGTGAGGGTTGCCAGGCTCTTTTTCTGCTTGTGGTAGGCGATGACGGCAGAGAGATCGATATCCGTGAGGGCATCGCCGCTGATGACGATAAAAGTGTCGTCCAACAGATGTTGCGCCTGTTTCACGCTCCCGGCGGTGCCGAGCGGGGACTCTTCTATCGAGTAATCGATATGCATGCCCAGGCTGGAACCGTCCCCGAAATAATCCTGGATCGCCTCTGCCATGAACTGCAGCGTGATCACGACATCGGTGATGCCGTGCCTTTTGACCAGCTCCAGGATATGAGCAATCACAGGCTGGTTCACAATTGGCACCATCGGCTTGGGCCGGTTCACCGTAAGGGGTCTCAACCTCGAGCCCGCACCACCAGCCATAACGACGGCTTTCATCGCGTCCTCCCTTTACACTAGAGACGTGCAATCTGGTGTTTACGTACAGACAACTTTGTCTGAAAGGATTATATCACGCGCAACACTGATGCGGTAGCGCCTGTCGAAAGACGGATCGTTCACTCGAGCCTGCGCTACTGCTCCAGATGTGCCCGGGCGATGTTTGCCAGAAACTCGGAGCGAATCGTCTCGCTCTCCTTGAACTCTCCCAGCATGGCGCTCGTCACCATACGGGCATTGGCCTTTTTCACGCCGCGCATCGCCGCACACATGTGCACGCCCTCACAGACAACGGCTACACCTTTCGGATGAAGCACATCGTCCAGGAATCCGGCGATCTGCTGTGTCATCTGCTCCTGGATCTGCAGCCTGCGGGCGTACATCTCCACGATCCGAGGAATCTTGCTCAATCCGATGACCTTGCCATTGGGGATATAGCCGACGTGGCAGCGTCCAAAGAAGGGCAGCAGATGATGCTCACACATGCTATAGTAGTCGATGCTGCGTACCACAACCATCTCATCATAGGTCACGTCAAAGACGGCATCGTTTACCAGACGCACCGGATCGACGTGGTAACCGGCAGTGAGCTCCGCCCAAGCCCGGGCGACACGATCCGGGGTGCGGACCAGGCCCTGCCGTTCCGGATTCTCGCCGATCGCCACGAGAATCGCGCGCACGGCGCACACAATATCATTGGTACACTCCTGCTCGGCCACATCCAGCAAGTCATTCCTGAACGCATCATACTCCGCCGGATTAACTCGTAACTGCGTCATCATTCTCCCCTCGTATGCACTTGATGCACGTCTATTTGTATATCGTCGCGCGCGCGAATCCCGCCTGAATCTACGCGAGCGGCAATCTCCCGCATCGTCTCTCCCGTCTCGGGATGCCTTAGCTCCGGAGCGAGATCCGCCATGGGATACGCCACATGTGCCAGGCGCACAAGATCTGGATCTGGAATGCGGCGCCCCCCGCAGATCAGCCTGCGCTCCCCATACAGGATAATGTCCAGATCGATGGTGCGTGGTCCATACTTGTTTCTGGTACGCACGCGTCCGAGCGCAGCCTCCACCGGTCGCAACACAGTCTTGAGCAGTCGGGTGGGCGAAAGATCCGTCTCGACGCTCACGATGGCGTTGAGAAAGCAGGGCTGCTCTCGAAAGCCCACCGGAATGCTCTCAAAGACCGCAGAGACGCCAGTCAGTGTAACCTGCCCGCGAAGCAGGTACACTGCCTCGCGCAGATTCCACTCTGCATTGACATTCGATCCTAGCAGGACATACGCAGTCGTCACATATCCTCTCGCGTGCGGATGATCTCGACACCCACCGAGCGGGCAAAGCGCAGGGCACCGGGCTTTTCCACGCGCACCTTGACCCGCTCGACACCGGCATGCTGCAGGCAGAGCCGGGCGATCTCCGTAGCCAGCCTTTCCACCAGCATAGGCGACGACGATTCCACATGCGCGATGACCTGCTTGGCGATGGTACGATAGTTGACTGCGTCGGCGATATCATCAGATCGGCCCGCCGCACTGATATCCACATCAAGCGTCAGGTTGATGAGAATATCCTGGGGGTTCACCCGTTCGTCGTCGTTGATGCCAATGATCCCCCGCACCAGCAGGTCACGAATCAGGACTTTGTCTGCCATGCTAGCCTCCACTCATCCCGGCCTAGAGATGCTCTCCGCCTGTGATTCGCAACACCTCCCCGGTGACGAAATCAGAGCGCAAGAGATACAGCACCGCATCAACGATCTCTTGAGGATTTCCTGTACGTCTCAGCGGAAGGCGTTCCGCCAGCCTCTCAAAGTAGCCATCGTCCTCAGGGGACGGCAGGATGGCCCCGGGCGCCAAGGCATTCACCTGCACATCAGGCCCCAGTGCCAGCGCAAGGCTCTGCGTCAGTGTGACCAACGCGCTTTTGCTGAGAGTATAGGCCATATGCTGCGTGCCCGGGCGAATCACGCGCCAGTCCGCCATATTGATGATGTGGCCACGCTGTCCCGCGGGCAACTGCTCAGCAAAGCTCTGGCAGAGAAAGAATGGGGCCCGCAGATTGATGTCGAGATGGCGGTTCCAGTTGTCCAGCGTTGTCGCGCCCAGCGTTCCTCGCTCAAAGATCGAGGCCGAGTTGATCAGGACGCTGACGGTGCCCAGTGCCTCGCGGGCGCTGGGAATCAGCCCCGTAACCTCGTCGATATTCCCGAGATCGGCCTGCAACGCGACCGCCCGCCGCCCCATATCCTGAATCTGTCCTGCCACGTCCTCAGCGGGGCCGCCGGATCTGTTGTAGTGGACAATGACGTCAGCGCCCTGCTCCGCCAGCCCCAGCGCCATGGCGCGCCCCAAGCGCACGCCAGCCCCCGTCACAAGCGCCACGCGCCCCACTAACTTCAACGCTCACCTCCCCTGCGCAACAGGTACGTACCAGTTCAGGGCGTCGTCATGGACGGCATCCCAGAGCCGCTCATCTGCAGGAGCATCCCGTACCGGGTACGGGCAAGAACGTATAGCGCATCCTGCCCCTGCTCCATGGCAAGATCCGAGGCGTGCTCAAAGTCCGCCATGGCCTCGTCCCGGCGGTCGAGGCACTCCAACGCACTGCCCCGCACCAGATAAGCGTTGGCACAGGAGGCATCGGCAGCCACCGCACGCTGTGCGTGATCGAGCGCCAGCTCGCACTCTTGAGTCAGTTCGTGGGCGCGCGCCAGGCCCGCCTCCAACTGCGCCGGCTCCGTCACCAGCATCTCAAGTCTCTCGAGCGCGCGCTGTGATTCCTGGACCCGGCCCTGCTTGTCATATAGTGCCACCAGCGCGGCCAGCACCTCCGGTTGATCCGCGACGATCTCCAGAGACTGCTCGTAAGCCTCGATCGCCCCCATATAGTCACCCTGCGTTGTGCGTTGATCACCCTGCGAGGAATAGACGGCGGCCTGCCTCTGCTCCGGCGTGCCTCCAAACCGGCTTAGCAGCAAGCTCACTGCCAGCACCACCACCGCCGCACCGGCAACCAGAGCGATGAATCGCCGGGCCGCGCCGCGCCGCGTCTCAGCCACCTGCTCATCCAACCACCACCACCAGTGCTCCTCTGGCGGCCTATTCTGTTCGCGCAAGGCAGGCAGCCCGCCGTCCCGGATCCTGGCCACAAGCATGCCGGCATTGGACTGGATCATGTTGTCGATCGTATCCAGTCGACTGCGCTCTGCACGCACATCGCGCCCGCGCAGAGCCAGCTCAGCCAGCGTATACTCAATTGCCGTGCGCTCAGTGAGCAGTTCCGCTGCGTCCAGGCCGGAAGGTTTCGCCAGCGCCAGCTCCAGTGCACGGATACGCCGGTCCAATTGTGCGGAGGACCCTGCCTCCGCCGCGCTGCTAGAGACGCCCTTGGGCATCCTGACATCTACCTCCTGCTGCCTGCTCACTTGCTAGAGTCATGTGGGATTATCGCCTCTGCCGGCGGAGCGGTCAAACGTCGAGCCGAGGATCCGCCACTGCGGCATCATCGTAAAGTGGAAATCTGACACTTGCGCCTATAATGGCGTGATAGAGTTCACCACTACAAGGAGGGCAGCAATGCCAACAGAACCACAGATCAGAGAAGCCCTGGCTCAGGTCATGGATCCTGAGCTGCATCGCAATATCGTCGAACTGGGGATGGTCCACGATATCGCCGTGGAGGATGGGACGGTGTCCTTTACACTGGCCCTGACAATCCTCGCATGCCCTATGCGCAATCAGATGCTTGACGATGCCCGGACACGGCTAATGGCACTTGCCGGAGTTGAGGATGTGCATGTCGACATTAGGGAGATGACCCCTGAGGAGAAACAGGCCATTCAGGGCGCCCCCGAGCCGGAAGGAACGGCTGCCGCGTACAATAACATCAAGCGCGTCATCGCCGTGGTGAGTGGAAAAGGCGGGGTGGGCAAGTCGACTGTCTCTGCACTGCTGGCCGTAGCACTGCAGCGGCAGGGCTTTAGAGTAGGGCTGTTGGATGCGGACATCACGGGACCAAGCATCCCAAAGATGATGCTGCAGGGACAGCCCCGCCCCTTTGGCAGCCCGAATGGGATTCTGCCCGTGACGACCCCGGCGGGCATCAAGATCATCTCTATCAACCTGCTGCTGGAGAACCCCAATCAGGCGGTTATCTGGCGGGGCCCGCTCATCAGTGGCGCGATCAAGCAGTTCTACGGCGATGTCGCCTGGGGTGACCTCGACTATCTCA
This sequence comes from uncultured Anaerolineales bacterium, assembly GCA_964564195.1. Taxonomy (GTDB): domain Bacteria; phylum Chloroflexota; class Anaerolineae; order UBA1429; family UBA1429; genus JAAYED01. Next base: position 19,067 of record CAZMAI010000034.1, read on the forward strand.
TCGTGGACCTGCCGCCCGGAACCTCCGACGCCTCGCTCACGGTGATGCAGTCGATTCCTCTGGACGGTATCCTGCTGGTCACGACACCGCAGAGCCTGTCTGGGATGGTCGTACGCAAGGCCGCCAGTATGGCCGAGCAACTCGATATACCCGTACTGGGCATTGTGGAGAACATGAGCTATGCCGTCTGTCCCGACTGCGGCCGCCGGTTTGAGCTCTTTGGCTCGAGCAAGGTCGAGGAGTTGGCCGAGAGCATCGACGCGCCGCTGCTTGGCCAGTTCCCCATCCAGCCCGGCCTGGCCGAGTTGGCCGATTCGGGCGAACTGGCCAGCGCCGATACAGCGGACTTCCAGCCTGTGGCTACCGCCATCGTGGCGAGGATACCGGCCTGACAAAGCAGACGTCAGGTTAGACTTGAGGCGGCTCCATGGAGCCGCCTCGCTTTTTACCGCGCGTCGATGATCGCGTCCAGACGCTGTAACACGCCAGTCAATACGCGAATCGCGCGCAGGTATTCGGACAGCTCGATGCGCTCTTCCGGCGTATGATCATAGGCCGAGTCGCCCGGCCCGTACGCGACAATCGGACACTGCCACCGTGGCCCAATGACATTCATGTCCGAGGTACCCGTCTTGCTGACAAAGGCGGCGCGCCCACCCTCCGACCGGATCGACGCAAGAAAGGCGCTGGTCAGCACATTGCGGCTGCCTGCGCGATAGGGCTGCTCTGCCCCGCTCAATCTCACACGAGCATCCCCAGCCCAGGTACCCGTCAGCATATTCGTCAGCCCGGCCAGATCCATGCCGGGTGGCAGGCGCAG
>CAZMAI010000035.1:0-19725 GCA_964564195.1 uncultured Anaerolineales bacterium
CGCGCAGAGTTGCCCGGGGTGCGGAGAGTCTCTCAATGGACTGCTGGACATGGCCCTGCACGAGTCCTACTTTCGGGAGGCGTACAAGCAATTCGCGCAGGGCGACAGGGCTCAGGCCCTGGAGACCGTCTCACTCTGCCTTACCCTTCGCCCTAACTATGGCCCTGGCCTGGGGTTGAAAGCCGGTCTCCTGGCGCTCAATGGGCGCCTGGCGGACGCGGAGGCTGTGATTGAGCGCGCGCTAGCGCGGATGCCCCATGACGCGGCTATGGCCAACCTGGAGGCTGCCATCGCCCAATGTGCCCGGGAAAGCCGCTTGCGAGGTGCGCTGCTACAGGCGAGTCGGCCGGCACCGCGCCAGAAACATGTGAAGCTGGAGCGGGCTCAAAAGGCGGTCAGCGACCGGTCAGCGCAGCGCTGGCGCCTCGCTGTCGCGTCTGCGCTCACGGGGGCCGGCCTGGCAGCTCTGACGCACTGGATGTCGCGCCACCTTGCGCGAGGAGAAACGGATCGACTGCCGCGCGGGTAGTTGACACAGGCCATCTCGCGCACTATAGTGTAGGCAACTGCATAGAGGCGCTGACGAAGACAAGTAGCCTATCGCGGGTATACAGAGAGCCGCCGGTGCTGCGAGACGGCGACCCGCCGGGTGAAATCCACTTCCGAGCCGCACGCGAACGGCTTGACCTTGAGCGTGACCGGGTGGTTCCCGATATCAAACCAGGGCCATTGGCCCGTGAGGTCGTCCAGCGCAAGTTGGATGGCAAAGAGAGGTGGCACCACGCACAAGCACTTGCGTCCTTTCGGATGCGGTGCTTGTTTTTGTTACGGAACATGCGGCAACGGCGAGAGGAGCGGCGAAATGATTGATTTGAACCTGATACGGGATCACACCGATGTGGTGCGAGAGGCGATGGCGGCGTTGGGCGCCCACGACGCACCCGTGGACCGGATCCTGGCGCTGGACGCGCAGAGGAGAGAGCTCCTGGTGAGTGTCGAGGCGCTGCGTGCGGAGCGCAACAGAGTGTCCAAACAGATCCCGGCTGTCAAGGATCGCGAGGAGCGCGAGCGTCTGGTTACGGAGATGCGGGGCGTGGCGGCGCGTATCGACGCGCTCGACGCCGAACTGGCCCCCCTGGAGGCCGAGCTTGAAGACGCAATGCTTCAGATGCCCAACATGCCGGATGCGAGCGTGCCCGTGGGTGCCGATGAGAGCGAAAATGTTGTGGTCCGGCAAGAGGGAACCGTGCCGGCCTATGACTTTACCCCTCAGGCCCACTGGGACCTGGGCCCCGCGCTGGACATTATCGACTTTGACCGGGGCGTCAAGATTTCTGGGTCGCGTTTTTACCTGCTCAAGGGGATGGGCGCCAGACTGCAGCGTGCGCTCATTAGCTACATGCTGGATGTGCATACGCTGCGGCAGGACTATGTAGAGATATACCCGCCATACATGGTGCGCCGTGAGTGCATGGTGGGCACAGCGCAGCTGCCCAAGTTTGCCGACAATATCTATGTGGACCAGGAGGACGACTTTTGGTTCATTTCCACCGCAGAAGTGCCTGTGACCAACATGTACCGCGATGAGATCTTGGATGCAAGCCAGTTGCCTGTGCATCATGTTGCGTACACAGCGTGTTTCCGCCGCGAGAAGATGTCGGCGGGCCGGGACACGCGCGGCATCAAGCGCGGGCACCAGTTCGACAAGGTCGAGTTGGTCAAGTTTGTCGAGCCGTCCAAGTCGATGGAGGAACTCGACGGGCTGATTCGTGATGCCGAGGCGGTGCTTGAGGGGCTGGAGTTGCCTTACCGCGTGGTTCAGATGTGCACCGGGGACCTGTCTTTCTCGGCCGCAGTCAAGTACGATCTGGAGGTCTGGGCAGCCGGGTGCCAGGAGTGGCTGGAGGTGTCATCCTGCAGCAACTTTAGGGACTTTCAGGCGCGCCGCGCCAACATCCGCTACCGGCCCGAAGGCGGGCGCCCCGAGTTTGTGCACACGCTCAATGGCTCGGGGTTGGCCTTGCCCCGGACGCTGATTGCGGTGATCGAGAACTATCAGACCGCCGATGGCCACGTGACCATCCCGGATGTGCTGCGGCCTTATATGGGTGGCATCACACAGATCTAGCGAGGCGGAACGAAAGGTACAAGGGGGAGGCGACCGCCTCCCCCTTTTTCGTCAGCGGGAGAACGATCGCACCACGCCGACACCGAATCCGATGACTGCAGCCCCCACCACGCTGGCGAGCACAATCGCCGGCGACAGCGTGAGCAAGAGGAGTGGCGGGAGCACGACCGCACGAAGGACGATCTGCTGCCACTGACCTCCCGTCTGGAGGGCTCCGCCGATGAGCGGCACGAGCGGGGCTTCGGCGGCGAAGGTGTACAGGGCTACTCCCAGAGCGATGGACAGCAACCCCCAGAGCACCCACAGCAGCCAGCCGTGCCGCTGAAACGGAGTGCTCACATGCCGGTAGAACCTGGCGTGAGACCGCCACACTGCACTGGCATACCTTTGGCTCTGCGGGCCTGCGGCGGAGAGAGCGCGCCAGACCAGGCGCCAGATCTCGCGCCAAAGCGAGACGCGCGCCTTGACGGGAATGGCGGCCAACTGCTGGCCTGCCTCGTCCGAGACGGTGATCGTGCCTTGCTGCTCAGCGCGAAAAGGCAGGTCCTCGGCGCGAACGTGAACGCGCATGTACGAGGGGATGCCCGCCCACAGATGCATCTGGGGCGGGTGCACCTCGAGCCATGGCTCGGATGACAGGACGTGTCCCTGGACATAACCCCTGCTCTTGTTGGTGAGCGAGGCGCGCACGGTGAGCGCGGACACCCGTGCCACGCCGCCCAGGTCGATCTCTGGCGGATCGGCGACGATCTTTGGGTCAGCAAGGCCAGGGTCCACGGCCTGCAGGAACCGTTCCAGGCCGGCATCGCGATTGTCCTCGCGGGCCACGATCTCGTCGGCGATCAACACCAGGTCGTGCCGGTTGATGTCCCTCAGCCACCGTTGAAAATCCCCCTGGTACAGGAAGCTACGTGCCGCATCCCAGTGTTCGTCGGCCAGGGCGGGCAGCGCCCCTACGGTGCGGATCTGCGCATTGCCCGGGAAGGTGAACACCTCCAGGGTGCGCTGCGGCGTGCTCATCGGTTCCAGGGCCTGGCGCAACTCCATGGCGGTGCTGCGCTCCTCGGGGTTGTTACGCAGGGCGCGCTCCAACGCCAGGGCCAATTCGCGAGGGAGCATGTCCAATCTGGGCCACTGGAAGGGGTGATCCTGGGGATCATCATCCGTGAGCACATGATAGGTTGTCGCGGCCAGCGCAAAGACGTCAGACCGGGGCACGGGCCGGCCGCGATACTGCTCTGGCGGGGCATAGCCAGCGGTGCCATAGATGCTGGAACGATCGTCGGTTCCCGGCTCCCCATCGGCGCCATGGTCGCGCTGACGTGCCGTGCCAAAGTCTACCAGGCGCACCTCACCGGTCTGAGGCTCCAGAATGATGTTGGCTGGCTTGATGTCCTGGTGAACCACCGGGCGATCCGGTGCATGCAGATACTCTAGAATCTGGCACACCTGGATCGTGTATCTGACCATCTCCTCTCTGGGGAGGCGTCTCACCGGGGCGATAAGGCCTTGATCGCCGTCACGCGTAGTGAACGCGGCCAGATTCTCGCCGCGGATGTATTCCATCACGATGTAAAAGCGGCCCGCTTCCTGCAGAAAGGCATATATCTGCGGGATGCCCGGGTGGCTGAGGCTGGCCAGCGTGCGCCCTTCTTCCTCAAAGCGCTGTTGCGCCCGGGTGCGTTCCTGTGGATCGCCCGGGTCATAGTATTCGAGCATCTGCTTGACAACGCAAAGTCGATCAAAGGCGCCAGCATCCTGCGCCAGGTAGACAGCCCCCATGCCGCCCTTGGAGATTGAGCGCACGATCCGATACCGGCCACCACCCAGCGCCGACCCGGTGTGAAGTTGGTCCTGGAGCAGGCGCCCACAGCGCGGACAGAAACGAGCCGCGCTGCGGACATCCTGGCCACACTGTGGGCAGACGATGGTCATGGACGGGTCTGAAAGACCAGCTTTAGGCGACCCGCCCTGATTTCGTCTCCATTATTGAGCCTGACAGGTACGTTGGGCTGGAGCCTTTGCTGGTTCACCCATGTGTAGTTGGTGCTCCCCAGGTCCAGAATCACATACTGCCCCTCGGCCAGCGTCAGCTTAAAGTGGCGCCGCGAGACACCTTTTTCCTCAGCACCGTAGGGTGTGAGATCGACGTCCGGATAGACGTTGCTGTAGGGATCTTCGCGCCCCACCAGCACCTCGGTACCCTGCGTCAGAGGCAGGGCTGTCCCGGTCTCCGCCACAATCAAGACCGGAGCAGCAGCCGCAACTGCCACCGGGCCTGCCGTCGTGGCCACCGGAGTGGGAGCGATCACAGGGATGGCCGGGGTGCTGACCGCCGGCACGACCAGGGCCGCACCGCAGAACTCGCAGAAGGACGTGCCCGGGGTGACATGTGCACCGCAGGCGGGACATTCCGTCAGCACGGCCGGAGTTGCGTGCACCGTGGCAACGGTATCAGTCGCCACCGCGGCAACGGGCGCGGCCGGTGCCATGGCACTCTTTGCCACGGGCGCGCCACAGGCATGGCAAAAGCGGTCGTCCGGCTCCAGCTCGGCACCACAGGATGCGCAGGTCAGCCCGTCTGGTGCTGCCGATACCTCAGCCGGCACCACCGCCGGCTGCTCAGCTGCCGCAGGCTCGACGGGTGACGGCTCGGGCACCGGCTGGGTGGACTCTGTCACTGCCGGTGCCACAGTCTGATCCAGTGGCGCGGGCTCGGGCACCAGCGCTGGTACCGGTGCCGGCGGCTCTGCCGCCAGATCAGGCTCGGGCACCGGCGCCTGAAGGGGCGTGCCGCAATTTGAACAGAACATCTCGCCAGGGAGATTCTCTGTCCCACACGCGGGGCAGATGTTGGGCGTTTCCGGCGCAGCGCTGGCAAAAGACGCCGCGGCAGTTGTAGGGCTTGCCGGCACAGGTGCCGAGGCATCGCCTACAGCGGCACCCGCCAGCCTCGCGCCACACTGATCACAGAAAACGGCGTCATCCTGTACGGTGCTTCCACAATTCTGACATCTCATGGTTTGCTCCTTTTGCTGCTCACCGGTCTTCGGGGAGGTCGGTTAGTCTCTGAGTCAGCTTGCGCGTCTGATAGCGCAGCTTTTTTGTGCCCGCGGCCGTCATCTGGCCGGATTGTTCCAGGTTATCGGCCTCAGCGGTCGCCGCCTGTGCGAGATCTGTCTCGCCCAGTTCGAGGAGCCGCGTTGCGGCCGCGCGCAATTTCTGTGTGGCCGCGGCCACGTTGCCCATACGTGCCTCGTCCAGGGCCCGCGTCTGCAGTTTATAGGCCGTGACTTTCTCCACCAGGTTCATCACGGCGGGATCGTACTGACGCGCCAGATTGGCATCTCCGGTGTACTGCAGGATGATGTCCTGCCGTGCCTCGAGGCCCACCTGGTTGGTCTGTGGCAGATCATATGTCACCTGGGCCTGCGCAATGCGATAACTCCCTGCCTGGCGCGGCGGCAGCAGCAACTCGATGAGCACGGATTTGCCCTGCTCGGCATCGAGCTCGCCCAACTCAATCTGTACGTCGTGCTCGCCGATCGGCATATAGCCCAGGTTGGCGAGGAGAGGCGTCACCTGCCAGACCTGCCGCGGGACGATACCGGCGACGAGCCGCAATACCAGCGAGGCGTTGCGAACGACCGCCTTTTGCGAGCGCTCTACGGTCTGTGCAAACAGCGGGACGATCTCGTCCGGAGACTCGACCAGGTCCGAAATGCCGCCGCTCAGTTGTGCGACCTGGTCCAACAGATCCTCATTCCAGTCATCGCCCAGCCCCAGAGCCTGGATGGCGATATGGTGCTCGCCCGCTTCACGCGCCAGCTTGAGGCATTGCGCCTCGTCGCCGTAGGTCTGACCGTCTGTGAGCAGCAGCACCTGATTGGAGCGATGTTCATCAAAGTGCCGAAAGACCTCCCGGAGCCCAAGGCTAAGGCCTCTGGCCATCTGTGTCCCGCCCCCGGCGCGCAGATCCTTGACCCGCGAGGCAAGGCTGCGCTGCCCGCTTAGCAGATCGCTGGCGGCCAGCACCTGTGCGCTGTCGTTAAAGACTGTCACAGAGACCCGGTCGTCTGGATTCAGGCGAGACACGGCGATGCTCATGGCTTGCTTGAGCCGATCGATCTTGGCCCCGCGCATGGAACCGGAACGGTCCAGCACAAAGCCAAAATTCAGACCCATCCGTGTCTGGGCAAGTACCTTGCTCGGCTGCGCCGAGACGAGCACATACACCAGTTGTTGTGTCCTTGTGACTGGTACGTACTGCTTGTTCGTTGTGATCTGGAGCTGCATCTCTGCTGCCATTGCCACCTCCTGATAGTCCCAGAGCGTCTAGCGCTCGATTTGCACCACAATTACGGCGATGTTATCCGCGCCCCCGGCGAGCAGGGCGTTCTGCGTGAGACGGTCGGCCGCCCGCTGTGCATCTGGCTCTGCGAGAAGCACCTCTTCGATGCCCTCCTCCCGGACCATCTCCCAGAGGCCATCGCTGCATAATAGCAGGCGGGCATCCGGTCCGATCTCGGCCGTGTACAGATCGGGCTCGGTATCCTCGCGCTCGCCGACGGATTGGTAGATGATATTCCGTCTCGGATGCGTGTAGACATCCTCGGGTGTAATCTGGCCCGTGTCCACCAGCCGCTGTACCAGCGAATGGTCTTTGGTGATCCGGTGCAGGCCCTGCGCGTCCCACAGATAGGTGCGGCTGTCGCCGAGGTTGCCGATATAGACGCGGCGCCCGATCACCAGCGCGAGGGTGATCGTGGTCGTCATATCGCTTTTGCGGGTCGCCCGCTCGGCATAGACTGCCCGGTTCGCCGCAGCTATGGCGTCGACGACGGCTGCACGCGCTGCTTCTTCCTGGATCTCCTCACCACGGAACGCCATCTGCCACAGACCTTCATAGAGGGACTGCCAGGCTGCGGCGATGGCGGACTGGCTCGCGATCTCGCCGCCCTGCTGGCCCCCAACACCGTCGGCGACCACAAAGTAACCGAGCATGGCGCCACGATGATCCGCATAGAGGCGCGCGTCCAGCGAGTCTTCATTGTGGTCGTATTGATGCCCCATATGGGTAGCACTGCCGAACACAAGCCTCTTTCCCGGACCGTGAACGATCTGATCCGGCTGGCCTGGGGCGTCAAAAACGACGTAATAGTCACGACCACCGTGCGCAAAATGACCATCGAAGCTCTCTGGCCGCTGGTACAGATACTCGAGGACGGTCACCTGGCCGGGCGGTGTCATGAGCGCGCCACAGGCTTCGCAATAGGGTGGGGGAGGATCCAACTCGGTTACGCGACCGCACCCAGGACAACGCAATCGATCGAACGCCCGGTAGACTCTATTGTCCGGCGTCTCTGTGACCAACGCGACGATTTCATAACGATCGTCCAATATTGTCCCGACCTGCAGTTGTTCTGCTACGGCGCCTTGATTCGCATCAAGTTTGCGGGTCACCGCGCCAGATACGCGCCAGTCCTGTTCCGGTTCCAGGTCTGGCTCTTCGACCCCGGTCGTGTCTGCGCTGCGGGGCGGAAGAACGATGATCGGTGCTCCGCACCACGCACAAAAGCTGGCGCCGGGGCGATTATCCCGGCCGCAGGCAGTACAGGGCATATTCACCTCACTCATCCCGCTCAATCTACTGATCCTCCACAAAACGCAGCTCGATCTGACCCATGCGAATCACATCACCTTGCCTGAGCCGAACCGCGGCCCCGGGGGCGAGATGGCGGCTGTTTACCGCCGTACCATTGGAACTCTGGAGGTCCTCAATCGCAAAGTGATCGCTGCTGCGCTCGATCCGCGCGTGCTGTCGTGACACATATCCGTGCGGGTCATGCGGGCCGAGATCAAAGTCCACCGCACGGCCCGGCGAACGGCGCCCGACGATTGTCTCGCGGCGATCAAGCTCAAAACGAACCTGCGACCCTGCCGGTTTGACCATCTCTAGATGGCCTCGCAGCTCCCGCGCCAGTGCATGGCCACACTGTGAGCAGTATCGTGCGGTGGCACGGTTCGCGGCGCCACACGTTGCGCAGTACACCGCCGGTTCGCCAGGGGCGGTCGCCGTTGGCCTCACGGACGGCACGTGCATCGGTCCCGGAGCTGTCGCGTCCGCCCCTCGGTCCGGGACAGCCGTGCGTCCCCCTGCCGAGGCGCCTTGCTGACCCATGAGCCGCAGCCTCTCCCAGGGTGGCAGCCCCCTCAACAGAGCCTGTCGCATTTCCTCCGCGGATTGGTAGCGATCCTCTCGTTCTCTGGCCATGGCGCGCTCGATAATCGCATCGATGCGCTCAGAGGCCGACGGATTGCGTTTTCTCAGCGGCACACGCTCGCCCGGTACAAATGCAGGGAGCGGCGGCTCGTTCGCCAGTAGATGATACATCGTTGCGCCTACCGCGTACACATCTGAGCGCGCATCGGTCTGTCCCTGACCCCACTGCTCTGGCGCAGCATAGTTCTCCGAGCCCATGCTGATCGTATCACGCTGCTTACCGGCCTTGTAGGTACGCGCGATGCCAAAATCAATCAGCTTGATGTCGCCCGCAGGGGTGACCATGACATTGCTCGGTTTCATGTCACGGAAGATCACGGGAGGATTCTGCGCGTGCAGATAGCTGAGCACGCCGCAGACCTGGACGAACCATGAAGTGACCTGTCCCTCGAGCAGTGGCGCCCGGGCGGCGGCGAGTCGCTCCTGGAGCGTCTCCCCATGCACGAACTCCATCACCAGGTAGGACCGTTCACTCTCAGTGAAAAAGGCCGCAACGCGAGGCAGATTGGGATGGCTCAGGTGCACCAGAATGTGGGCTTCCTGCGCGAAAAGGTGTTCGGACTCGGCGATGGAGTGGTTGTCGTCCGCATCGATACGCAACTCTTTGAGCGCCCAGAGTTGCGTGGTTGCATCCTTGCGATGTTCGCGAACCTGATAGATCCAGGACATCCCTCCGCCCTTGATCAGGCGTATGACCTCATACCGACCCTTGAGGCGCGTTCCCGGGGCGAGGGGTTCAGCGGAGATATCGCTCACAGGTTGGAGCTCCTGATGTTGATCGTTAACACCGAATGCACACACCTATCACTACGCGTCCGACGTATGACGGTTGCGCCGATAACGGCAGCAGTCATATGTTCCGCGCCTTTTGACAGACGAGCACATGCATGGTACTATTCTGCGCGTTGGAGGCGTAGTGTAGTGGTCTAACACGTCGGCCTGTCAAGCCGAAGATCGCGGGTTCGAGTCCCGTCGCTTCCGCCATAGTTGGGGCTGTGATGCATATCACGGCCCCTCTCTTGTACTCGCGCGTGGCAAGCGATCAGTGCTGATCCTAGAGTCGCCACAGCGACCCATACCGCCCGGATTCCCCTGATGCGATCTTCGCCGCCCCAGAGGCGTCACGGTCGCTATCCGAGGTCCGCTCCCTGTAGTTTCAATATCCTCTGCAACTCGTCGACTGGCAGCGCTCTCGGTTGTAATCCCCGCTTTGCGGCGAGGGCTGCGGCGGTGCCCGCCGCCTGCCCGAGTGCCATACAGGTGGGAGAGGTGCGCGTAGAGGCATGTGCCACATGGTCGGTGGAAATGCAGCGGCCAGCGGCCAGGAGTCCATCTGTCTCGACAGGTACGAGACAGCGGTAGGGAATCGTGTAGGTCTCCCCCGGCGGCAAAAAGAGATCGGTACCGCCCGAACCATCGGGTTGGTGGATGTCCACGGGATAGGCGTTGCGCAGGATCGCGTCGTCAAAACAGCGAGCGCCCACGCAATCATCCCCTGTCAACACGTACTCGCCGACGATCCTGCGGCTTTCACGCAGGCCAATGTGGGCACCGGTGTCCATCAGGCGGATGCCCCGCATGCCCGGGATGTGGCGCCGCAAGAACGCGATGATCTCGAATACTTGCTCGCGGGCCTCGATTTCTGCCCGCGACAGGTCCCACGGATCGATCGGGTTGATCCGCGTCACGCGACTCATGTTGACTGTGGCCTGGTCCGGCCAGTTGGTGGAGAACAGCAGGACGGCGTCGCGCTCGACGCGTATCTCCCCCTGCTCGCGGGCCTGGCGCATCGCATCCTGAAAGCCACAGACAGCCAAAAGCTTTTCTGCGTCATACCCTTGTGGGCCGCTCGGGCCAAGACGATATGCCTCCGGGTGGGCGTGCGCATGGGCACGGATGTCCTCTGGATCGATGCCGGATATGCGAAACATCAGGCTTGCCGGCTGCGTGAGGTGGTCCCCTGGCCTTCCGAGCTGGCAGGCCGCGCCCGCGGTGGCGGCCACGTCGGCATCGCCGGTGGCGTCGATGACTATGCCGGCTTCCAGCGTTTGGCGGCCACCCTTGTTCACGATGGCGACCCCTCGCACCGTGTTGTCGCTCGCGATCGCCTCGACAATGTACGTCTGGAAAAGGATCTCGGCACCCGCTTCCAGCACCATGCGCTGTGCCACGAGCTTGAGATACTCGCTGTCAAAGGGGGTGATGGTGGAGGTATAGCCCGAGGTGTCAGGGATGTGCCCCGGCGAAGCGCCCAGGGCCACAAGGCGGTCTACCACCTCCTGAGCCAGGCCCCTGATCACCTGCCGCCCCAGTTGGTCGTGGAATGTCATCATGGGGCCGACAAGACCCGCCGCCATGGTGCCGCCCAACGAATTGTGGCGCTCGACGATCAATGTGCGCGCACCGTTCCTCGCTGCCGCAACTGCCGCCGCGACGCCGGCGATGCCGCCACCGGCTACAATGACATCGTATGTCCCCATTAGGACGCCTCCTGTCTGGTTAGAGCGACGCCCCAGCCTCGATCAGTCTAGCCGACCACCACGCGGGCTGCCAGGGCCACAAGCAGCGCGGCCGCGGCGTAACGAAAGACCCTCGTGCTCAAGCGCCGGAAGACGTGCACACCGGCGTAGGTCGCGCCCAGGGCGGGGAGCAGTAACAGGAGGGCCGTGCGAACCAGCGGACCGGTGGCTGCGCCGGTGACCACGTGCATGGCGATGCGCAGGACGCCCGTCACAAAGAAGAAGGTCGACATAATGCACTTGGCTTCCGTCTTTTCCCAGCCGCGCAACAGGGTATACAGCACGATCGGGGGCCCGCCCATGTTCAGAGCGCCTCCGAAAAGGCCACCGATGATGCCCGTGAGATGCGCGGCGGGGAAGGGGCGGGTAACCAAAGGGCGCGGCGGGTGCCAGAAGGTGACGGCGCATCCTACCAGAATCATCACCGCTATGCCGGCCTTGAGGATGTCTGTGGGCAACGATTGCAGCATGAGCACGCCGAGGATGGTGGTCGGTACGGCTGGCAGGATCACCGGCCACGCATCACGCCAGGGGATGTCCTTCCAGATGCTCCAGAGGTTCATCGCCGCACTGCCCAACGAAAGAAGGGCGATGATCACGGTGGCATCTCTCACCGGCATGATCAGGACCAGCGCGCCCATGGCAAAAAGACCGAATCCAAAGCCAGTGATGCCCTGTACGAGCCCGGAGAGCAGGATGATGAGCACGATGTTCAGGGCGTCGGGCATGCGGTACTCCTTGAGGCGTAGCGATGGCAGAATTCGACCGGGGCTGCGAGGACACTTGACAGTCGCACGTCCGGCGGATACTATCGTCAACGGGCCTTATCGTAGCCCGATGAGAGACTGCGTCAAGTAACGGAGTGCCACATGGTGAATGCGCTGGATGTCTTGCAGGAACGTGGATTCGTGGAGCAGGTTTCGGATGCCGAGGGCCTGCGTTCCGCCATGGAGAGTCCGCTGACCTTTTATATCGGCTACGATCCGTCCGCGGCAAGCCTGCACGCCGGCAGCCTGCTCACGATCATGGCAGTGGCACACCTGCAGCGTCTGGGGCACCGGCCGATCGTCGTTGTCGGTGGGGGAACCGGAATGATCGGCGATCCGACTGGGCGCACGGAGATGCGTCAGCTTATGACCGTCGACAGTATTGCCCAGAACGTGGATGCGATTCGGCGTCAGCTGTCACACTATATCGATTTCGGCGAGGGCCGCGCCGCCGTCGTGAACAACGCAGAATGGCTTATGAAGCTGGGCTATATCGAGTTTCTGCGCGATATCGGGCAGCACTTTTCAGTGAACCGGATGCTCGCCGCCGAGGCCTATCGCCAGCGGTTTGAGCGGGGCCTGAGCTTTATCGAGTTCAACTACCAGCTGCTGCAGGCATACGACTATCTGCATCTCTACCGGACCTATGGCTGCCGGCTGCAGATGGGCGGAAATGACCAGTGGGGTAATATTCTCGCCGGCGTCGATCTGATCCGCCGGATCGAGGGGGCAGAGACCTATGCGCTGACCTTTCCTCTGCTCACGACCTCGTCGGGCGCCAAGATGGGCAAGTCGGCCGCCGGTGCCGTGTGGCTCCAGGCGGAGTTGATGGCTCCGTACGACTTTTACCAGTACTGGATCAATGTTGAGGACGCCGATGTCGAGCGTTTTCTCAAGCTATACACGTTTCTGCCGTTGGAGCAGATCGCGGAGCTGAGTGCGGTGGAGGGCTCTGCCTTGCGCGAGTCCAAAAAAGTGCTGGCCTATGAGGTGACCCGTCTGGCACATGGGACCGAGGCCGCTGACCAGGCGCGCGAGGCATCGCGGGCGCTGTTCGGGGGGCAGGGGGACCGCGAGGCGATTCCTTCGACCACGGTCCCGAAAAGTGACCTGAAGCAAGGGATCCTGGCTGTAGATCTCTTTGTCACCGCGGGCCTGACGCGCTCCAAGAGTGATGCCCGCCGGCTGGTACAACAGGGCGGGGCCTATGTGAATGATGCGCCTGTCCAGGACGTTGAGGTGATAATCACAGATGCGGATCTCGATCAGGGAGAGATCCTTCTTCGCGCTGGAAGAAAACGATTCCACCGCATCGTGACAGTGTAAAGACAGGGCTAAGGTGCTCGCGCAGGGGGGGTAGTGCGAAAGCGAAACACACTCGTACTCATCGTAGGGGCGATAGCCGGGGTTGCGGCGTATCGCCGCGTGTCGCGCGCCTGGAAGCAGGCCCGTTCGGAGGCCCGGCCTTACGAGAAACCGACCTTGTCAGGCGCTCTCTCGTTGCTCGAGATCCTTCGCCCTTTGTGGCGGCATCCTGAGGCGCTGGCGATGATGCGTAATAATCCGGAACTGACATCGCCGCTGACGGATGCCGTACTGGCGGCCTTGCTTCAGGGAGAGCATGCTGGCAAGCAGGCACTCGCCGATCGGATGCTGGCGTGGTTCAGCGTCCGGGGAGAGCGGATTCGCGGCCGTCCCGCAGCGATATCGACGCCAGTATTACCGGGAGAGGCGACACTGGCTGCCGATTTCGCCCGGGAGACACTGGCTGCTGGTGCCAAACCGCCCGCCGACCGGGTGGGAGATTTGATAGCGACCTTTGGCACGCGCACTGCGCACGATCTGGTGACCTTTGTGCGTCTGGCGACGGCCTTTGTGCTGGTTGCGAACACCTGGGAGGCGCTGGTCAGCCGGGCGCTCGGTGAGCCCGCGCCGCAATCACGAGCGGGTAGCGAGCTTGAAGTGCTCGCTATTCTGGCTTTAGGGGTATTGCCGCTGGTGCCTGTAGCCTTTGTGCGGACCCTGATCAATCCCGCTGGCTACTGACGATGCTTGCTGTGTAGGAAAAAGAGACGCTCGGGTAGCCCCGAGCGTCTCTTGTGTTGCGGGGAGCTAGATGAATGCAGTGTCCGAGTTCAGTGCAAAGAACGAGTAACCCGAGGAGATAACAGCCCCCAACCACACCCAGGCACAATTTCCCAATAGTTCGGGCACCTGCGCCTTGGCGATACTCGTAATAAAGGCAGTCAGGCCCACCACAAAAAAGATGCCAAAATAAAGCACAGCGAGAAAGAGCGAGGTCTTGTTCACCGTGGGCTCGTCCACCTCATACGAGGGAGCATCCTGAATGGGGTCGCCAGTAGGGGTCTCAGCGGGCTCGGTCCAGAGCACGATCTCCGGGAGCAGTGGCAAGCCCAGCGTGTCCGCCAGCCCGAAAAAGTTACGCTTGATCCATCCAATCGGGGCGGTGATCAGATCGCGACCGATGCCGGCCACGTGCACAGACACGCCCGATCCGCTGCGAGCGAAACCGGCGGTCACCACGGAGCCCACGAGGCCGCTGAGCGCGGCGGCAGCCCTCGTCATCGTCTCTGAAAAGACGGGGTCACTCTCCGTCAGCGTGCGATGGATGGCCACGCCCAGGACCACAGCGTAGAGAATGGCTGCACTGGCGGTCGCAACGACGGAGACAAACTGGCGGAACCAGGTGGGCACTTCTACAGGCGATGACGCGATCCGTAACAGCCTCGGGGTCTTGTGTGTCATGATAGCAGTTCTCCTCTGTGCGCCGATCTGCTGCGCTGTGTCTCGGTCTGATCAATCAACATCACCGAGGTTACCGCGTCTCTCGGCATCACGCAAGCGACGCACGAGTTTCTCCGGGACGCGCCCCGTCCTGGCCAGACGCGCGATGGCGGAATCGGCACTCTGAAAGTGTACTGCGTCCGGTGAATAGTACTCGACGGAGAGGTCGCTGTCTGGTCCCTGCTCGCTTTCCATGTCCAGAGCAAGCTGGCTCGTGACCAGCCTGGCGGCCTCTGTGGGGGTGTCAACCGCGACTGCGCCGATATCGGTCCAGTCGCTGCCGATCGCTGCAGCTGCGGTGGTCCACCAGAGTGAGCGGCCTCCATGCGCCACCTGTTCCGTCAGGCCCGGCCAGTCTGCGACGGGGTACACATGGTCAACCAGCACGAGGACATCAGACAGGGCCGTCGCGAGCCGCGTGCAGGCGTTGCCCAGCGCGGAGGAGTACCGCGTCTCTGGCGTAAATGGACTCAGCTCCAGTCGCTCGCCGCGCTCGACGGCCTCCTGGCCGAGGCGCAGTACCGGACCGGCGTGGGCCAGGCCGACCGGCAGGATTAGGACGGTGGCGGCGTGCTCGGCTGCCGCGCTGTTCAGCATCAGGCGCTCGATGCCCTGGGCATAGGTCCCGCACTGGGAGATTGGCAGAGAGGCCAGGCTCTTTGACAGCTCTGCGATTGCCGCGTTTGCCCTCTCGGAAGCGTGGCTCGACCCGGAAACGAACACGACGGGGCGCTCAAGCAGATGGAGATCGCCGCGATAAAGAAACATATAGGGCAGCCAGCGCTCGGGCAGCCTCTCTGCCAGGCTCTCGGGGTAGCGCGGATCGGCGCGCGTGAGCAGGTCGGCCCCCTGAGACCGCCAATGCTCCAGCGTCACCTGTGCCTGTGATGCACGGCTAAACGCCGCCTCCCAGCGCTCTGCCTGGAGTGCATCAAGCTCGGGCAACTGCTCCATCAGTGTCTGCGCCGATAACCGAGCGCAAGCGCTCAACAGCTGCTGCTGAACGATGGTCCAGCGGTATAGTGCCTGTTTGGCGACATTCCGATCGACATTGGCATCGCTGAGAAGCGCGAGCCAGTATGCCTTTTCTTCGATCTCCACGTGTCTCCATCCTGCAGTTTACTGATGCCATTATAGGATCGCGAGGGGCAGTGTCAACGGAAGAGAACAGCGGATGCCAGTGCGGTCGCGACCGCCGGCACTGGCCTAAAGTCCACTTTGCTCGTTGGCGGTCTTGATCTGCCTCCATCGTTGGCGTAGACTGCGGGTGTGCGTGAGAACTGGTGCCAGTAGTGGCAATTGCACTGAGCGTAAGGAGGGTTGCGATGGCAGACAAGATACGGGTCACGGTGTGGAACGAGTATCGCCACGAAAAGAGCGATCAGGTGGTGGCAGAGGTCTATCCCAAAGGGATTCACGGGCAGATCGCGAGCTTTTTGGGGGCCGAGGCGGACATCGTCACGCGGACGGCCACATTGGATGAGCCCGAGCACGGCCTCACCCAGGAGGTTCTGGACGATACGGACGTGCTGATCTGGTGGGGGCACATGGCACACCACGAGGTTCAGGATGAGATTGTGGATCGCGTGCAGCGGCGCATACTCAACGGCATGGGGCTGATCGTGTTGCATTCGGGCCACCTGTCCAAGATCTTCCGCCGGATGATGGGCACCTTTTGCACGCTCAAGTGGCGCGAGGCGGGCGAGCGCGAGCGCCTGTGGGTAACCGATCCCAGTCACCCGATCGCCGCGGGCCTCGGTGAGTTTTTCGAGATTCCGCACGTCGAGATGTATGGCGAGTTCTTTGACATTCCGACGCCCGATGCCACCGTATTCACGAGCTGGTTCCAGGGTGGTGAGGTCTTTCGTAGCGGCGTCGCATACCATCGGGGCAAGGGCAAAGTCTTTTACTTCCGCCCGGGGCATGAGACCTTCCCGATCTTTTTCCAGGCTGAGGTTCAGCATGTGATCAAGAATGCGGTGCGCTGGGCTGCCCCCATCAACGGTCCGTATAATGACCTGGGTCGGGCCCCCAACTACAAGGCCAATGAGACCTTTGAGGTTACTGACTGATCGCACCGGCACGATTTCCGGCCCATCTCGCCTTGGCGAGATGGGCTCTTTTGTCGTGCGATCGTTTGCGCCCGGGGGCGACCCCGGGATGCAGGGTGGCGATAACTCTCGTGGCGCAATCAGGCGGGCTGCAGAGAAAGGTACTGGTGTACTGTGGCGCGTACTGAGCTCACGGTGGGCCCTGATCGTCCCGGGGGGCTTGCTGGCTCTGTGGTTCCTTGTCGTCATGGCGGTACCGGGCTTCAGGCCGGGATTCACCGGCCTGTCTGAGAGTAATGCAGGTCAGATGATCTACGCCTGGGATTTGCTCCATCCGGCGTCTCGCCTTGCATTGCGTGGCCTTTACTCCCTGCTCATGATGGTATTGCTGACGCGACTGGCAAAGGGACTCTTTCCCTCGATCGATGCATTGCCCTCCGGCGGGACGTCATCGGCATCGGTCGCTGCGACTTTGGGCGATCGACAGGCGGAAGTCGTGTGGGAACGCATGTTCAGAGCCTGGGGCCGTGAGAGCACATCACGACAGGGGGGGCAGGCTAGCCCTGTTACAGGCCAGGCGCTGCTGTATCCAGTACCTTGGCGCCGGATGTGCTCGCAGTTGCCTGTGGCGGGGGCGATACTGGCACTTGCGGGTGTGCTGGTTCTGTGGCTCGGCGCCCGCGGGGTGACCGGCCCACCGCTGCTGGGCGGGGATTCAGTAAACCTGCCGGGACTCCGCTCCGCCAGGACGGTTCGCATCAAGGCTGAGGAGTTGTTCCTGCGGGAACAGGATGGCAGCGTCGTAGTGCAGCTGTCCTGGACGTTGCCTGCCGGGGAGAACTCTTCGCGGCTGGTGCTCGGTGAGGGGCACTGGCGCCCGTATCGTGGCCACTGGCTTCGTGTGGTGGACACCCCCCCGGCGCTGTCGCTTTCTGTCAGGGATGCCGCCCACAAACCGCTGCCGCTGGTGCCTGTGATCGGCGACCGCCAGTCGTTGGAGACGTTTCGCGGTGTGGTGCCCGAGGAAGAACTGGTGCTTACAGTGCCCGAGGCGGGCATCGTTGTGCGGGTCGTTCGGAGTTCCTCTGGGTCTGGCGAGCAGATTTCCGTCGTGGAGGCGCTCGATGGCGGTCTGGGCACCCTGTTGGGCAGCGCTGTGCCCGCTCCTGAGGCCATGCTGGAGTTGCCAGGGGCCACGGTAGTGGCACGCAGCGAGCCCGCCGCCGTTGTGTCTATCTGGCGGCTTCCGGGGGTGGAGATCCTCATCCTGGGCGCGTTGGTGGGACTCGCTGGCCTGCTGCTGCGGCGCCGGTTTCCTCCCTGGCGCGCGTGGATCGGCATCCATGCGTTGGCTGGCTCCGATGCGTGGCAGGTGCTGGTGGCCACCGAGCCGCCGACGCTGGCGACCAGCTTGTGCGAACGCCTCTCGCGTGAGCCGGGTGCGACGGCTCACCATGACCAGGAATAGAGACGCCCTCAGCGGATAGCTCGCCCCTCGCTTGTTCGGGATCTCTCCGGCTATAGAATTTGACACGCCTTCTCCCGTGATTATAGTTAGCAGGGCTAAGTTTTCACTTCACCGTCCGCCTGTTCTGGTCTGCCTCGCACTGCTTGCCGAGCCCTCGTTTTCCTCGACGCAGGGTGATAACGTGTCACGGTGGCGTGGCAGTCAGGCTGACCGACGGACATGCCAATCACTGTCTGTGAGAAAGGGCTTGTGCCTTGTTCAAGCGCTGGTTGTGGATCTTTCTAATCATTGCTGTGGCAGCCGCTGCAGTCTGGTATCTTGTGTTGCGACCGCAACGGGACGCGAGCACAACGGTGGATGGGCAGATCTCGATGGGCTCTGTTGTGCGGGGGCCGTTTGAGGCCACCGTGAGTGCGACGGGTAGTGTGCGTGCTGAGCGTACGCAGCGGCTCGGCTTTCGCGCCTCCGGTACGGTCGTCGAGATTCTAGTCGATGAACTGGACATCGTGGCTGCCGGAGACGTTCTGGCGCGTCTGGACCCTGTAGATGTGCGCCTGAATCTGGCTCAGGCCGAGGCCGCTCTGGCGATTGCCGAGGCCCAGCTGGCCCGCACCGTCAAGGAATCCTCCGAGTCTGAGCTGGCTATGATCGATGCGGCACTGGCCGCTGCCGAGTCTGGCGTGCAGACGGCACAGGCGGGTGTGGACGCTGCACGCGCCAGCCAGCAGCGCGTGCTCGCGGGACCTACCGCTGAAGAGATAGCGATTGCGTCGAGAAGAGTGGATGAGAGCAGGAATGCTCTCTGGGGAGCGCAGGCGCAGCGAGATGCCATCTGCGGACGTGTCGGTCTGGCCGCATCGCAGGCCGACTGCGATCAAGCCGAGGCCAGCGTCAACCGAACCGAGATCTCGGTTGAGATCGCCCAGCTCCAGCTGGAACAGATGCGCGCGGGCGTCAGCGGTGCCGATCGAGCCGCGGCGCAGGCACAGGTCAACCAGGCGCTGGGGCAACTGGCGTCTGCCCGGGCTCAGTTGCAGCGGGCCCAGGCTGAGGCCGAGCTTTCCCGCAATGGCGTTAGCGCGGAGGAGATCGCGGTGGTGCAGGCGCAGGTGGATCAGGCGCAGGTAGGCGTTGACATCGCCCGTCGGCGGCTCGACGATCTCGTGCTATATGCCCCCGCCGACGGCGTTGTTGCCAGTGTAAACCTCCTCGTGGGCGACACAGCCGTGGCTGGCAGTCCGGTGATGACGCTCATCGATGCTGAGGATTACCACGTTGTCATGAGTATCGACGAGACCGACATCGGCCAGGTGACTGTCGGGCAGGAGGCCAGGGTCATTCTGGACGCGTACCCCGGGATACCTATGACCGGAACCGTGAGTCGCATCGGTGCAGTGGGCAACGACGTCCAGGGTATTGTGGTGTTTGATGTGCGCGTGGATCTGAGACCCGAGGATCTGACGCTGCGGCCGTTTATGACGGCGGCTGTCGATATCGCCGTCCTGCGTACGGAGGATGCTCTCCTGGTGCCGGTGCGAGCCGTGCGGCGTGATGCGGCTGGCCGGTATGTCGAAAAGCTCGTCAACGGGAAACTGGTGCGGGTACCGATCGAGATTGGCGCCAGCAATGCCGAGTACAGCATCGTACGGGATGGTTTGGCAGAGGGCGATGAGGTCGTCGTAGGCCGCCCGAGCGGCCCGCTGT
>CAZMAI010000036.1:0-2671 GCA_964564195.1 uncultured Anaerolineales bacterium
CGCGCGTCAGTTCCCCCAGGCCATTCTGTATCGTGCGGGCGAGCCGCTCGACCTGCGCCTCCAGTTGCCTCAGCGACCCGATCGCGTAGGCGTCAGAGCCGGAGCGGACCTCCTCGGCCTCCTGGCGGGCGCGCTCGAGGATCCGGCGCGCATCGATCTCCGCCTGCTGCCGGATGCTCTGTTCATCCAAGAGCCGCGCCGCATCCTCTCGAGCCTGCTCCAGGATCGCCCGGGCTTGCTCCTGGGCCTGCGCGATATAGTGCTCTTTCTCTGCCTCAAACTCCTGATAGCGACGCAGATCCTGCGGGATCGTAATCCGCATCTGGTCGACGATATTCAGAAAGGCCTCGCGATCCACCGAAACGTTGCCCCCAAAAGGCAGGCGACGACTGTTTTCCACAAGTTCTTCTAGCCGATCTACGAGCTGCAGGATGTCGATGTCAAACCTCCGTATTACCTTGCGCTATCGGTTAAAGCGTTCACGCACCTGGGCCGCCACAAAGTCCGGCACCATCTGTGCGATGCATCCGCCTGCCATGGCGATCTCTTTCACAATGGACGAGCTGATAAAGGCATAGTCCAGCCCCGTCATGAGACAGATCATATCCATATCAGGATCGAGCTTGCGGGTCGTCATCGCCATCTGGTATTCCAGTTCAAAGTCCGAGATAACCCTCAGCCCGCGGACGATGATGTTCGCCCCGTGCCGGCGAGCAAAATCGACCGTAAGGCCATCATATCCCTCGACGATGATGTTGTCCACATCGGCCAGCGCCTGTTGCGCCAGCGCAACGCGTTCGTCGACAGAGAACATCAGCCTCTTGAGCGGGTTCGCATAGGCTCCCACCACCAGGCGATCGAACGCCTTGGCGGCGCGGCGCGCTACGTCAATGTGCCCAAAGTGGATTGGATCGAAACTACCAGGGTAGACGGCTGTTCTCACCTTACCTCCCTATGAACGAGAAACCGTGTCCCAAAACGACGCGATGTGTCTGCCCAATTCGGCGTGCTCGGGCCGGCTCAAGTCCGGATCCTGGCGATAGATACGCATGGCCTCTTGCCGGGCCAACTCCAGAGTACTCCGATCCGAGAGCTGCGCCAACCGCAACTCTGGCAGGCCATGCTGCCTGACTCCCATAAAATCGCCAGGGCCGCGCATCTCCAGATCCTTCTCGGCCAGCACAAAGCCATCGTTGGTCTCTGCCATGATCTGCAGGCGCGCCATGTTCGCCTCTGTAGCGCTTTCCGAAAGCAGCACGCAGTAGGAGCGCGCCTCACCCCTGCCCACACGTCCCCGGAATTGGTGCAACTGGGCGAGACCAAAGCGTTCAGCGCCCTCTATGATCATCACCGTGGCATTCGGCACGTCTACCCCCACCTCCACCACCGCTGTAGAGACGAGGATGTCAAACAGGCCCGCCTTGAACTGCCTCATGACCAGTTCTTTCGCGTCCGCTGGCACGCGCCCGTGCAACAGGCCCAGGCGAAACTGCGGAAAGACGCGCTTGCTCAGGCGCTCGTGCTCTTCCACGGCAGCCCGAGCATCGATCTGTTCCGACTCTTCCACGAGCGGGTAGATGACATAGGCCTGATGGCCCGCATCCACCTCGTCACGCACGAACCGGTATACCGCCTCGCGGCTCGATTGCGTCCTGACCGCCGTCAAGATCGGTTGCCTGTGAGGCGGGAGTTCATCCAGTACGGAGACATCCATGTCGCCATAGATCGTCAGGGCGAGGGTTCGAGGGATCGGAGTCGCGCTCATCGCCAGCATGTGCGGCCGAAAGCTCGTGTTCTTGTCACGAAGGGTCTGTCGCTGCGTCACCCCAAAGCGGTGCTGCTCGTCCACGATCACCAATCCGAGATTGTGGAACTCGACGCCCTCCTGAATGAGCGCGTGCGTGCCGATGATAATGTCAATCTCTCCCGAGGCGAGCCGCGCTCGAATCTCGGCCTTTTCCTGTGCCGTCTGGCTGCCCTCGAGCAAAGCAACAGTGATGTCTGGCAGCCGACTCAACATCTGCGCGATGGTCTGAGTGTGCTGCTCTGCCAGAATCGAGGTTGGCGCCATCAGTGCCGACTGAAATCCGCCTTGTACGGCGGTCAGCATCGCCGCCACAGCGACGACGGTCTTGCCCGAACCCACGTCTCCCTGCAGGAGCCGGGACATGGGCACCGGCTGGGCCATGTCATGCAGTATCTCGTCAATGGCCCGACGCTGGGCTCCGGTAAGCGCAAAGGGCAGACCCGCCGTGAACGCATCCAGGGCTTGTGAGGGCATCTCGATTGACACGCCGGGTTCGGCGCGCCACTCGCTGCGCTTGCGCAACACGCCCAACTGCAGGAGCAAGAGCTCCTCAAAGCACAGCCGATCACGTGCCGCCTTGGCCTCTTGTGCACTCTTCGGGAAATGGATCTGTCGCAGCGCGGCCGAAAGATCTACGAGGCCGAGCGACGTACGTGTCTCTGGCGGCAGCGGATCCGTAAGTTGTGGAATCACAATCTGCAGAGCATCGTGGATCAGCCCTCGCAGAGCGCGCGCATAGAGGCCCTCAGTCAGGGGATACACGGGCACCACGCGCCCCGTGTTCAGCGAATCTGGCCGGTGAGGCTCCCACTGCGGCGCACTAAAGACCAGGCGCCCGCGAAACTCGCCGACCTCGCCGCTGAT
>CAZMAI010000036.1:2771-19396 GCA_964564195.1 uncultured Anaerolineales bacterium
ACTGCGGCGCACTAAAGACCAGGCGCCCGCGAAACTCGCCGACCTCGCCGCTGATAGCGATCTCCTGGCCTTTGTGCAGACTCCGATCAAGATACCGCTGGTTGAACCACGTGCACTCGATCGCGCCCGAGTCATCGGCCAGTATCACGCTAGAGATAACCCTGCCGCCCGATAGCCGGGTACTAATGGAGCGCACGACGCCCACAACGGTCACCAACTCGCCCAGCTCCAGGTCACTGATGCGCTTGATCTGGCTGAAATCATCATAGCGCCGCGGGAAATGGTAGGCGAGGTCGCCAATGGTCTCTATACCAAGCACCGAAAGCCGACGGGCGATGGCGGGGCCGACGCCCTTGAGCCTGGCCACAGAATCAGTGCTCAGCGGAAGGGCAGAGGCGGTTGGTGCAGATGTCTCAGTCTTCCGCTGGCCGCTCCGCTGTCTTGCTGCGGGTGCTGCAGTGGAGGCCGACCGGGGATTGCGCTGACCGCCACGCTCGTCCTCGATAGCGAGAGCACGTTTGGTGGAGGGTTGGGGAGGCTGCTCAAGTAGCGCCATCACATGGTCAACGGCCGCTTGCCGCGACTCGGGACCTTTGGCGGCGTAACCTTCCATGAGCGACAGCACACGGTCGACACGGGAAGACGCGTCTATGCCCGGTTCATCATCGGCCTGCGCCTGCCAGGTCGCGAGAAACCGGCCAATCCCCCCGATCACAGCGCGGTCCTGGTATCCCTGAGACTGTTCCAGGAGCAGGATACGCCTGAGTGTCTCGGTCGAAGGGGATATCATTGGCTACCTACCTGCATCCCGGGGTCATTCTGACTCGAGAGCCGCCACCCCGAGCAGCGTGGTGCCAAAATACGAGGCCACAACGGGCCCGTAGACATGATCGGTGTAGGGCTGGTTCTCCAGCACCTCCTGCACACGCTCGTGCAGGGTAGCACGTCCGGGGTGCAGGCCGGTGCTCACGGTCCAGAGTCGTTGCAGATGCACAAACTCGCTTACGAACTCGACCATGCGCTCCACGGGCTCGCCCCTGCGCCGCGAGCGCGGCAACGGCGATATCTCGCCATTCTCCAACAGAAGGAGTGGCTTGTAACCCGACGGAGAACCCAAATAGGAGGGGTTGTTTACAACGAGACTGTGCTTGACCAGGGCATCGGGGTTCTCGACCACAAAGGCCCAGTAGCTGCGCGAAATCATCGCATTAAGCTGTCGCACGATCTCGACCGCCTCAAGTCCCTTTTGGGCGGCAACTGCGGCCTGCACGGCCAGTTCGCCCTGAACACAGGAAATGAACTGCGTGTCGACGATGTGCACCTCGCACCGCCCCATGAATGCGCCCCGCGCACGCCGTGCATTTTCCACGGCCCGCGTAATACGCCCGGCGGACAGCACCGCGATGACCTGCCCCCCCGTCCGGGAGCAGCGCTCGAGGACTGCCGAGAACTGGGCGACGGTAGGCGGTGTCACGCTCATGCTGGAGTGCGACCTCAAGGTGCGACGATAGAAGTCAGGCGTGCGCAACGTAGGGCCGTCGGCGAGGGTCTCACCATCCATCTGCACGGTCCAGGGCACGACGCGAATGCCCAGAGCCTCTACAACCTGGCTATCCAGCTCCGCCGCACTGTCGACGATGATCTGCACACCTGCCATACCGGTTCTCGCCCCTTCTGCTGCACTACTCTACCGAGATGATATAGTGATAGTATGCCTGCCCGCCATCGAGCACTTCGTACTCTAGATCCGGATAGAGCGCCTCCAACCCACGGCACAGGCCGGACGCGTCCGCCTCGGACACATCACTGCCATAGTATACCGTCAAGATCTCATAGCGATCCATCTCGATCTGGCCCAACACCTCTAGCGCAACAACCAAAGCATCGTCCCCGGCCGCCTTGAGATCATCATTCCAGAGCCCGATGAACTCGCCTTCGCTGACGCTTAGCCCGTTCACCTGCACAGAGCGGACTGCCCGGGTAATCTCCAGGGTCTCTACCTGCTGGCAGGAGTCAAGCATCGACTCAAAGTTCTCCTCCAGACCTGCCTGATAGTTGAACCCGAGCAAGGCCGCGATACCCTGCGGCATCGTCTTTGTGGGCACGACACGCACCTTCTTGGCGGTAATCTGGCTCGCCTGCTGCGCAGTCAGGATGATGTTGCTGTTATTCGGCAGGATCACCACCGCTTCGTTCTTGACGCCCTCGACTGCGCTGATGAGGTCCTGTGTGCTGGGGTTCATCGTCTGGCCCCCCGGCACCACAGCCTCCGCCCCCAGGCTCGTAAAAACCTGCGCCAGGCCGGCCCCCGATGCTACCGCGACCACGCTGACGTCGGCCAGTGGGTTTGCGCCCGCCATCGACACGCGGATACGATCCGCCGGCAGGAGCTCCGGTATTCCTGGATCCGCCTGCCCGCCCGCGTGGGAGGCCTGCACAAACTCTTGATATTGCACCTGCATGTTCTCGACAATGATCGCCGAGAGCACACCCTGCTGAATACCATACTCAAGAATGGGCCCTGGGTGCTCGGAATGGATGTGCACCTTGACGGCCCGCTCGTCACCCACCACCAGGAGCGAGTCTCCCATCGCAGAGAGGTCATGCCGCAGGTCATCGACGGTCCGGGACGGACTGGAGATGATGAACTGGACGTCAAAACCATAGTCCTCTTCACCCGGGTGATCATGCGCGTGCAGCGGCTGCTCGGCGAAAGACGCCAGATTCGCTTCGGGTACGACTTGCTCACCCCTCACATAGGCGAGCACACCCTGGAGAATGCGAACCAGCCCCTGGCCGCCGGCGTCCACCACACCCGCCTCCTTGAGCACAGGCAGCAACTCGGGCGTGCGTTCGAGCGAGGACCTGGCTTCGCTCAGTGTCGCCGCGATCACAGCCTGCACATCACCGCCAACGGACGCAGCACCCTGGGCGGCCTCCGCAGCCTCGCGGATCACCGTGAGCATGGTGCCCTCAACCGGCTTCATGACACCCTTGTAAGCCGTCTCGGCGCTGGCTGTCAACCCGGCAGCGATATCCTGCACGGCAAGAAACGCCTTATCATCGAGTGCACGGGCAAAGCCGCGCAATATCTGCGAAAGGATTACGCCAGAGTTCCCACGTGCCCCCATGAGCGCGCCGTGCGAGATCCGGCGAAAGACCTCAGAGGCAGCCAGGCCCTGCGCTGAGCCCACCTCATCCAGAGCGGCCCGCAGCGTCAGCGACATGTTGGTGCCGGTATCGCCATCAGGGACAGGAAACACGTTCAAGGCGTTCACTTCAGCCACATGCGCCTGAAGCGCTGTGCTGCCGGCCATCAGTGCCTCGAACACCGCCACCCCGCCGATCGACGCCGTCTGCCCGAGTCCTGCAGGCTGGCTATCTCCGTCTCGTACACCATCACTTGTCAACGCCGTGGTCTCCCATCATTATCTTGCGGCTATCCGACGTAGGCGCTAGTCCTCGTTGCTGACATGGACGCCCTGCACATGGACATTCACTTCAGCGACGGGCATCGATAGGGCCTGCTCGACACTGAACTTGACGCTTTCCATCATATTGT
The DNA here is from genome assembly GCA_964564195.1 of uncultured Anaerolineales bacterium. Classification (GTDB taxonomy): domain Bacteria; phylum Chloroflexota; class Anaerolineae; order UBA1429; family UBA1429; genus JAAYED01. The sequence continues at coordinate 6,334 of CAZMAI010000036.1, forward strand.
GCGCCACAACGGAAATCCGCGTGCCATACTCGATAACGACATACAGGTCAATGACCACCTGACCATCGACGACCTCAACACCAACGCCCCGGTGTACATTCTCCAGGTTTAGAATGTCGGCAATCCCATCGCGCACCGTGGCAGAGGCCATGCCAACGACGCCGTACGACGTGAGCACAGCCCGTGCGGCGATACTTGCGATTGCGCGAGGAGAGACATCGATCTTTCCAAGCGTCGTTTCTTCACTCATCACAGCGCTCCTCGATACGCTTTTTGCAGCGATAACCCCAACATGGTATCATATCCCTCGCTGTAGACGCAAATCCACGGGCCCTGAGCCCGCGCAGTCAAGGAGAATCATGGCAAAGTGTTCTATCTGCGGTAAGGGCCCGCAATTCGGCCACAACGTGAGTCACTCCAAGCGCCGGACAAACCGTCGCTGGATGCCGAACATCCAGAAGGCAGTGGTAATGGTCAAAGGCCGTCCCACCAGGATGCTCGTCTGCACCAACTGCATGCGTACCCTGAACAAACAGGGTTAAACTAACGCGACTGGACCAGGGATCGTTGCCCTCTCAGGGCAGCGATCCTTCTTGTTTGGCGACAATCTCACGATACCTTGCGATCGCCCCGGCGATGCCCAGCTCGCTGCGGAAAATGGCCGAGCCAATCACCAGCGTATCGGCTCCAGCCGCCAAAACTGCCTCAACAGTGTCGAGGTTGACGCCGCCATCGACCTCGATTGCGCACTCCTCCAGCCCCCGGCTATCCAGCATCGCCCTCAGCGGCGCCACCTTGCCCAGCGCCGAGGGGATCAGCCGCTGCCCTCCAAAACCCGGATTTACCGTCATCACCAGAACCAGCGCGACTTGAGCCAGGACATGTTCAAGCGTGCTGATCGGTGTGGCTGGATTGAGCGTCACAGAAGGCAGCGCCCCGGCCTCGCGAATCTGCTCCAGCGTCCGGTTCAGATGCGGACACGTCTCCACATGCACAGTGATCAGATCAGCCCCGGCGCGCGCAAAGGTGTCGATATAAGCCTCCGGACGCTCGATCATCAGGTGCACGTGGATGGGCAACTGCGTAACAGGCCTGAGCGCCTCCACAATCAGCGGGCCAACGGAGATGTTGGGGACGAAATGGCCGTCCATCACATCCACGTGCAGCACGTCCGCGCCCGCCGCCTCCGCAAGCTGTACCTCGGCACCCAAACGCGCAAAATCGGCGGCCAGAATCGAGGGGGCGATGCGAACGGGGAGACGGCCCATGAGCTCGCTATCCCTCCTGTTCTTCAGCCAGGAGGCTTCTCAGCTGGCCGCACGCGGCCTGTATGTCCGCCCCCCGGGTGACACGCACCGTCGTCTGGATCCCCGCCTGCACCAGAATCTCCTGGAATCGAAGCACGCGCTCGCGGCTAGAGGGTTGAAATTCTGCGCCCTCGACATAGTTCATCGGAATGAGATTGACGTGCGCCAGCAACCCGTTCAGCAGTTTGGCGGTGGCCTCTGCCTGCTCATCCGAGTCGTTGACCCCATCAGCCATGGCATACTCAAAGGTGACGCGCCGTCCGGTTCGCTCGATGTACAGTCTCACCGCATCCATCAGTCGCGCCAGGGGGTACCGGCGGTTCACGGGGATCAACTGGTTGCGCAAACGATCATCGGGGGAATGTAGCGACACGGCCAACCCGACGGCCAGTCCCTCACGAGCCAGACGCTCAATGCCGGGGACGATACCGACGGTGGAGATGGTAAAGCGCCGGATGCCTAGGGCCAAGCCCTGACGATCGTTAAGGTTCAGCACGGACTGCCAGACCGCATCAAAGTTCAACATGGGCTCTCCCATTCCCATGAGAACAATGTTGGTCACATGTGCATTCTCACGCTGAAGACGCTGCGCAAAGTGCAGCACCTGAGCCGTGATCTCACCGGTCGTAAGGTCACGCACGAAACCGCCGCGGCCCGTGGCGCAAAAGGTGCAGCCAACGGGGCACCCAATCTGTGACGAGACGCACACAGTGTTGCGATTGGTGTACCGCATGAGCACCGTCTCGACCAACTGCCCATCCTGCGTCTGAAAAGCCACCTTTTCAGTTAGCCCGTCGTCAGCCTCGCTGGTCGCGACTACGGGCAGGTGCAGGATCTCGGTCTCTGCCAAAAGGCGCTGACGTAGACCTACAGGCAGGTTGCCCATCTCCCCGGGATCATCGGTGAGCGTATGGTAGATCCATCGCCAGATCTGAGCCGCACGGAACCGCGGTTCGCCCCACGTCATCACGAGACGCGTAAGCTGATCCATCGATAGATCCAGCAGATTGATCTTTTGGGTGTCAGTCATGTATGAGCCCTCTGCCCTGGCACATTCACCAACGACCAGGGGTACGGAGATCAGCGCCGGCGCGTTCCGCTCAGCAGCGATGCATAGTAAAGAATATTGGCCAGCGACTGCACTGCCGCCGCTACATAGGTGAGCGCGGCAGCGGACAGCACCGCCCGCGCTCCGCGTGTCTCCTCGTCACTGACGATCAGTCCGCTCGATTCCAGCATGGCGATCGCGCGGGAGCTCGCATTGTACTCGACCGGCAACGTCACCAGCGAAAACACCAGGGTGCCGGAAAATAGAAGCAGGCCCACGGTGGATAACGACGCACTGGCGAGCAGCATCCCCACGATAAAGAGCACCGGCCCGGCCCAGGAGCCGATTTGCACAACCGGAACAAGGGTGCCCCGAACCTTGAGCATCAGGTAGCCCTCCTGGTCCTGCACGGCGTGGCCCACCTCATGAGCCACGATACTGAGGCCAGCGAGGGAGTCCGTGCGCGCGACGCCCTGCGAGAGACTGAGCCGCTTGTTCCTGGGATCATAATGATCCGTCAGTTCCCCGGGCACCTCAGCGATCTGAATCTCGTCCAAGCCATTAACCCGTAGCAGCCGCTGCGCGGCCTCATAGCCCGTGATGCTGCGCCGGTTCCGCACCTGCAGGTACTTGGAATAAACGGACTTGATCTTGAACTGAGCGTAAAGGCCCAACAAGAGTGCGGGCAAAGCGAATATAAAGTACGAAGAGTTAAAGTACATGAGTTTCTGTACCTCCCAATAAGCCCCTGTCAACCTGACCACTCTATTATAGCCTGCTGAAGCCTACGCTCCAACCGTCAGGTAGAGGACTCTTGTTCGGTTGCCTGAATCAGACCTCTGATGTACCCGTAGCTAAAGGCATGGGCGCGATGATTGTAGGATGTGTCCAGATCAGAATGGGGCACATGATCAGGGATCAGCACGCCGTCGTAGCCCACATCGCGATAGGTCTTGATTGCCTTGACCATATCGATATCCCCTTCATCGGGGAACACCTCGTCAAAGGCCAGATACCCTCCGCGAATGTTGCGAAAGTGCACCCAGAAGATACGTTTCCACTCGCCAAAGTAGCGGATCGCCTCATAGACCTGATCTGGGTGCGTGCACATCTCGCTGATCGTGCCCTGGCAGAAATTCAGCCCGTGATAGGGGCTGTCGCTCAATTCGATGAAGCGTTTCACGCCCTCGATACTGCCCAGCACCCGCTCGATGCCCCTGTAGCCTTCTCCCGGAGGCATCCCCGGATCATGCTGGTGACACCCCATCCGGACGCCGCACGATTCCGCAACCGGGATTGCCCGCTCGATAAAGTACGCGATCCGCTCCCAGGCCTGCTCCGCGGTCACGGGGCCATAGGGCAGAGGAGGATCGTTCTTGATCTCGTCATAGCTAAAGTGGCTGTAGGTCACGCCTCCCCGTCCCGGTGCCCGCACCGGGTTACGCACCACCGGCAGGATGGCCAGGTTGTAGAGTAGTGCCGGCACGCCAGCCTCCCCGGCAGCCTCGATGCAGCGAAGAGCATTTTCGATCTGCCGGTCTCTGTCGGGTCCCGCCAGCATGATATCGGGCCATATCTGCTTCTCAATCCCGGCGGATGTCAGAGGCAGGTGCATCGCAGCGAGAATCAGGCCATGTGCCTCGACCTTCTCACGGACACGGGAGAGCCCGTCCACATCCCAGTAACCTCGCTCCAAGCCCAGACGGTCCAGCGGCGTGACATCGACATGCGTCACACCCATCTGCCGGGCAAAGGCCAGATGCTCGTCGCTATACGGAAGCTGTGCCCCAAGATACATGTCTCTTCTTCCCCCGGCTCAAGATGGGCTGATTGTAGCCTACACCGCGCCACCATTCCAGCGGCACAGCGCAACGCAGCCGTGCAGATTGACCCTTATGCCGCCGGGCGCTATAGTCTACACTTACAGGGAGGATCTAGCGATGGGGTTGGTACTCGTACGGTACGGTGAAATCGCGCTCAAGGGTCGGAACCGGCCGTTCTTCTTGCGGAGGCTCCGCCGTAACATCCGGGCCGCCCTCACTGCCTCTGGCCTGCAGGGCACCGTATATAGTGGCGGACGCCGAATCTACATCGATACGCCCTTTCCGTGGGAGGCCCTCGACCCGCTCAGTCGCGTCTTTGGTGTCGTCTCGGCCAGCCCGGTGTCATCGGTTGCCCCGGATCTGGCCGCTGTCACCGCGGAGGCTCTCGAGCAAGCCCGCCACGAGGAACTTGGCCCCGGCCGGACCTTTCGCATCATGGCTCGCCGCAGCGACAAGAGTTTTTCCATGCTTTCGCCCCAGGTCGAAGAGCACGTTGGGGCGTCCGTTGTGAGCGACACGGGAGCCACAGTGGACCTCTCACGCCAGGCAGAGGTCAGCATTGGCATCGAGATCAGCTCAGAGTCGGCCATGGTCTATAGCACTACCGCGCAAGGTCCCGGCGGCTTGCCCGTGGGGATCGAAGGCCGTGTCGTGGCTCTCCTGTCCGGCGGTCTGGACTCGCTTGTGGCGGCCTGGATGATGATGAAACGCGGCTGTGCCGTCATTCCCCTCCATATCGCGATGCATCCTGCCGAGTCACAGACAGTGCTCGAACAGATCGCAGAACTGCAGCGATTCAGCTACGGCTGGGAGCTAAGGCCCATCCTGATGGACTATCACAGCACCGTGGAGCCATTGCTGGAACGACTGCAGGGACCCCGCGAGCGGCGCTGGACCTGTCTCGTGTGCAAACACGCGATGATGTCACAGGCTGTCGCGATCGCAGCCGAACTCGATGCCCATGGCATCGTCATGGGCGATTCGCTCGGCCAGGTAGCAAGCCAGACGCTGCGCAATCTGGAGGCCGTTTCGCGAGGCATCGACTTGCCCATCCATAGGCCACTCATTGGCATGGACAAGCTCGAGATCAGCGGGCTGGCGAAACGGGTTGGGCTGAGCGAGCCCCCGGCGCGGGCCAGCACACCCTGCCCCTATGTGCCAGATAGTCCGGTCACACGGGCTCCCGTGGACAGTTTTGCAGCCCTGTGGGATCGCCTTTCGCGCGTTGAGGAGGCGGTATGAGCACCTCGTTTGTTGCGCGGCTCCTTTCAAGGCGTCGGGCCCGGCGTACGGCAATTCTGGTCCTGCTTGCGCTGACTCTTGTTATGGCGCCGCTGCTCGGCTGTGGTCGCGAGAGAGGCGGGGCTGACACGCCGGCTGCATCCACCGCCGGCACCATGACAGCCGCTGACACCCCCATGGCGATCGGCCCGACCGCCACGACCGTCCCGGAGCCAACAGCTACCACAGCGGCTCTGACGTCCCCGGCGCTGGTCGGCATTATCGATCTGGGCGGACCGGCGGTGCACGGACGCCAACCCCTGGCGCTGGCCGTGTACGGGCCCTTGGTGTATGCGGCCAACGAAGCCACGGACAATCTCTCCGTCATTCGAAATGGCAGGGTTGAGAACGTGCTCGCGCTCCAGCCCGGACCCTACCATGCAGCCAGTGACGCAGAGTCAGGACGTGCCTACCTGAGTGCTGAGCAGGCTCGGGTCATCTATGTCCTGGAAGCCGGGGAGATCGCCAACATCTGGCCGCTCGCATTTGCCCCAACGGCACTCACCGTCGCGGGTGGGACACTGTGGGTCGGCGGGGCCGATGGAACCATCGCCCGACTGGACGCCATCAGTGGCCATTTGCTCTCCACGGATCCCCCACTCAGCGAAGGGATGATCGTCGACCTCTTGAGCGCAGGCAGCGACGGCGTACTTGCCGCTACCTTTGCCCAGATCCATCTCATGTCCGGGGCAGACGCGACGATCACTGACAGCCAGCCCTACCCGGGCTATCGCACTGCGGTAGCCGCCGGTGATGCCATCTATGTCTGTGCCTACGATCGTGGCTCCGGCACCACGATCGTCGACACACTGGACAGCGCCTCGCTCCTGCTGCGGAGCAGGCTGACCGTCGCTGATGATACCGTCGCGTTGGCAGTGGACGCCGCCGCGGACCGGCTGCTTGTCGCGGGAAACGTCACGAACCAGCTCAGCCTGTACGATCTGACCAACGGCAACCTCCTGGCAAGCACACATGCCGGGCTCTCACCTCAGCGACTGGTTTTCGATCCGGCCACTCAGCTGTTCTATGCTTTGTTCTTTGAGAGCGATACCATTTCAGCATTTGATTCAGAGACACTCAGGTTGGAGCAAACCGTGCCGCTCACACTGCGGGTAACGAGTCTGACGGCCTCGGAGAGTTCGGAGATGCTCTATGTGGGCCTCAATGACGGCACCGTGCGCACGCTCGGCCCTCGGGGCGAGGCGACCATCCTTGCTGGTACCGGATATCCCTCGGCCTTGGCGGAGCTACCCGACCGACGGGGCCTGGCCGTACTGGATGCAAGCCGTGAGGATCTGGTTCTGTACGATGCCGGGATGCAGCGAACGCTGTCCGTCTCCGCCGGCGGCGCGGCACGCGGCCTCTATCTGGATACAGCCAGCGATAGCCTGTTCGCCAATGGCACACGCCTCGCGCTGAGCACAGGCTCAACCGACGACATTCGCTTCTCTGCCAGCCAGCCCGAGAGTGGGCCCGTCCAGGTTGTGCGCGACACGACACAGGACATCCTCTACGCCGTCGCGCTGAACGGCCTTGCGGGATCCAATGGAGGCTACGTCGTCTTTCGCCAGGAAGGCGCGCGATGGGTTGAGACCGGGGTACCCGGACGCGTAAGCGTCCTGGACATTGTCTTTGATCAGGACACGGACCGCTTTTTCTCAACCAACGGCCAGATGGGCACCTATGGGGTGCAGGTATACGACACCCGCTTGGGGCAGGAAATACACTATCTGCCGTTGGAGGCGCCACCCGTTGCGCTTCTCTTGAGTAGCCCGTATTCACACCTGTGGGTCGCGACAGCTGTGTCGGCATCAGCCGCGACGCCCGCATATACCCTGGTCACCGCCTATGACACGCGTGTCTTTGCACCCGTTGCCAGCGTGCGCATTAACGACACCATCGCGCTGGCCACTGTCGATCGAGACAGCAGCCGGCTCTACCTGGCAGCCGCCGGTGGGGCCATCATCTATGTGCTTCAGGACACGCCTCTGGCGCGGCCAAAGGCGCCGCTAGAAGCGTCCAGCGTGCCAACGCAAACGTTGCTGCAACCCACGGAAGTACAGCCCACAGCAAGCGCCCCCGTACCCGTAGTTACGGGCACGCAGGCGCCGGCTCCTACTGCGATCCCCTCGCCGGCGCCAACAAACACGCCAGCGCCTACGGCGACAGTGCTGCCCATATGCGACATCCCGGTACAGGCCAGTCTGCAGGCAGCCTGGGAGTCCGCGGCATCCGACCTGGGATGCCCCACCAGCGCTGCGATGCGCGACGACTGGGGCTGGCAGCCCTTTGAGGGCGGGACGGCCTACTGGCGCCGCGACACCAGGCAGATCATCATGGCCCTCTCCAGCGGCAGCTTCTTACCGTTTGAGGACCGCTGGCTCGAGGGCATGCCGGACCAGCCCTGCGAGGCAGATGCACCGGAAGGACTCTGGCAGCCCATTCGCGGTTTCGGGCTAGTATGGTGCGAGCAACCCGGCGTACGCGACGCCCTCGGTTGGGCAACCAGGCCGGAGGCGGTCTTCCAGAGCACCTACCAACTCTTTGGCCGGGGCATTTTGTTCACCGGTAATGGACATGGGGTCATCTGGCTGGACAACGGGGGCACCTGGAGAGAACTGGAACAATAGGGAGACGGGCGCATGAGCAATAGCACGGAAAAGTGGACTCGCCGCTGTGGGATACTCTGTCACCCGACATGCTTTCCCAGCCCTTTCGGGATCGGCGACTTTGGTGAGGGAGCGTACCGCTTTGTCGATTTCGCCAGCGCGGCGGGCCAGTCTGCCTGGCAGATCTTGCCCCTGGGTCCCACAGGCTACGGTGACTCGCCGTACCAGCCCTTTTCCGCCTTTGCGGGAAACCCGCTGCTGATCGATCCGCGACAGCTGGCATCCGAGGGCCTGCTCAGCATCGACGAACTCGCCAGCGGAGGCCCTTGGGACGACACGCGGGTCAACTATGGAGACGTTATCGGGTTCAAGCGAGCGCTGTTGGCGACGGCCTATCAGCATCTGGGACAGGCCTCGCGCGAATTTCGGGAGGGACTGGACGCATTCAGGGAGATCAACAGCGAATGGCTGGAGGACTATGCCCTGTTCATGGCCCTGAAGGAACGCTTGAACTGGGCGGCCTGGCCTGACTGGGACCCTGCCCTGGTAAGGCGCGATCCTGAGGCGCTCAACGGTTGGCGACAGGCTCTGAGCTCTGAGATGGGCTACCATTGCTTTGTCCAGTACGTCTTTGAGCAGCAATGGCAGCGCCTGCATCGTTATGCCAACGAAAAGGGGCTGAGCATCATCGGCGACCTCCCCATCTTTGTCGGGCATGACAGTGCTGACGTGTGGGGTAATCAGGACCTGTTCTATCTTGACCCGATGGGACAGCCCACTGTCGTGGCCGGGGTGCCACCGGATTATTTCTCGCCCACGGGACAGCGCTGGGGCAATCCCCTGTACCGGTGGGATCTCATGGCTGAGAATGGCTACCGGTGGTGGGTCCAACGCCTATCAAGAGTCCTCTCTCAGGTGGATGAAGTTCGGATCGATCACTTTCGCGGCTTTGTGAACTACTGGGAGGTCCCGGCCGACGAGCAGACGGCAATCAACGGACGTTGGCTCAAGGGGCCCGGTCGCGGATTTTTCGATGCCGTCGCCGCGGCGATGGGCAAACTGCCGATCATCGCTGAGGATCTCGGCATGATCACTCAAGACGTCACCGAGCTCAGGCAGGAGCTGGGCCTTCCCGGCATGACGGTACTGCAGTTTGCCTTTGACGGCGAACCGACGAACCCGCACCTGCCCTACAACCATGTGCGCAACAGCGTCGTCTACACCGGCACCCATGACAACGATACCACGCTGGGCTGGTACACCGCGGCCAACGCGCGCGAAGCACATCGGGTCAGGGTATACACGGGATCCGATGGCAGCGATATCTCCTGGCACATGCTCCGTGTCGCGATGACTTCTGTCGCCGATCTGGCAATCTACCCCCTTCAGGACATCCTGTCTCTGGGCAGCTGGGCCCGTATGAACTCGCCCGGTGAGGCGCAGGCCAACTGGGCCTGGCGTTTTCGGGCCGAGGAGCTGGATGACCGGCTGGCGGCGGGGCTGGCCGAATTGGCGCTCGTGACCGGACGACGAATTCCGCCAGAGAGCACAACTGCACCCGAGAGCGCCACAATGTAGCGGCGGGCCCAGTCCTGCCACCAGTCCATGCGGCCGAGTGGCAGGCGTTACCCGCCTCGCGGCCTGTGCCTCTGTTTGGGTCTCTGCCCGCCTGCTGGTATCCTTTGTGAATACGATAACCATAGCCTGTGACGTCAGGAGGAGATCATGACGGGCTTGTCCTTTTCACTCGACCTGAGCAGACTGCGCGGAGAGCAGAAGGAACCGCAGGACGCCGCTGCCGAGCGCGAACTGATCATCATCGGCGCCGGTCCCGCTGGCCTCACCGCAGGTCTATATGCGGGGCGCGCCCTGCTCAAGCCCCTCATCCTGGTGGGTCAGTCGCTGGGGGGGCAGGCCGCAGCCACCAGCGAGATGGAAAACTATCCGGGCTTTCCCCAGGGCGTGGGCGGGATGGAACTGACCCAGCTTATGGCAGAACAGGCGGAGCGTTTTGGTGCTGAGATCGCCTACGAGGAAGTGACATCTGTCGATCTGGGTGCGTACCCGTTCACCGTCAAGACCTACGGACCGCAGTTCAAGGCCAGGAGCCTGATCATATCGACCGGCACTGCACCCCGTAAGCTGGGAGTGCCGGGCGAGAGGGAATTCACTGGCCACGGCGTGTCGTACTGCGCCACCTGTGATGGCTTTTTCTACCGCGACAAGCGTATCGTGGTCGTCGGCGGCGGCGATAGCGCCGTGGATGAGGGGATCTACCTCACCCGCTTTGCCAGCGAGGTCACCATTGTTCACCGTCGCGACCAACTCCGTGCGAGCCCGATTCTGCAGGAACGCGCCCGCGCCAATGAAAAGATTCGATTCGTTTGGGACACGGTCGTAGATGAGATCGTCGGTGAGGAAATGGTCAGCGCTGTGCGGATGCACAACGTCAAAACCGGCCAAGAGTCCACCATGGCCACCGACGGCGTCTTTATCTATGCCGGCTTGATCCCCAATACAGGTCTTTTCCGCGGCCAGCTCGAACTCACGGCAGAGGGCTATATCGTCGCGGACAAGCGGCAGCGCACCAGCGTGCCCGGGGTCTATGCAGCGGGCGATGTCCAGGATCCCTGGTTCCGCCAAACGGTTATCGCCGCCGGAGCAGGCGCCGCGGCAGCGATCGAGGCAGAGCGCTATCTGGCCGAGAAGGAGTTTGAGGAGCAGCGGTAGCGCCGGCAACCGCCGCCCCTGTTGCACTCGCTGAACCCGGTGGCGGTCTCGCCGCCGGGTTCCTTACTGCTTGCGGGCCACGACAATGATGTGCGAGCCCAGATCGAGGCAGCCGGGTTCCCGCGAGGCCTCGATTTCCAACTCGATCAGATGCCGCCACATCCGCTCATCACTGCGCCAGGTGAACAAGAGATCCTTCCAGGTAGAGGTCAGGCAGTTGCTGGCCGAGATGGCCATGATGTCGGTCCCCGCGGAGGAGACAAACTCCCTGAATTCTTGTGCCCGGAAGGCATGCCAGAACTGATCCAGCGGCGCCACCTGACGGGGGCCAAGCTCCCCGGTACGAACGATCTCACGGTTCAGCTCAGGCTCATCATGGCTAAGAATGGCGGGCAGGTTCTCGTGCAGCGTCCCAAAGAGGCTCCGGGCGCTGAGCACGAGCAGGCCACCTGAGCGTGTGACTCGCACCAGCTCAGCCAGGGCCTTGCCGCGGTCGTCGTGCGCATAGCTCAGGGGCCCCCCGAGGCATACCACGGCATCGAACTGGCCATCGCTCAGATCATCAGGGAATTTACGCATATCCGCCTCGTACCAGGCGTCCACAACGCTCCCATATCCCATTGCCGTAGCGTTGCGTTGGTTCCGCGCCAGTTTTTCGGCAGAGCGATCTACCACCACCAGATGATCAACGATCTGCGCCAGTTCGCGGGTGAAGCGCCCTGCGCCAGCGCCAACCTCGAGCACTTTGTCCACCCTGGACAGATAGGTCTGCAGATAGTGGATGTGCACAGCAAAGTCAACCTGCTGCAGGGGATCCGCCTGCCATCGAGTCCAGTCGTCCTGATCGCTCGGCCTTGGTTCGGCCCATCCAGTTTCAAAACTCATGGTGCGCTCCTCTCCTATCGCCTGATCGACCGCTTGTACTCCGAAACTCCAGCCCGTGCCCGGTAACATGGCCGCGCGCAGTTCAACCAAGTGTCAGCAATCCGAGCGCCGACGCGGGGCCCAGCCCCACCAGGCTGCCGCGCTTGATGGTGAACGCCGGACGCAAACGCTGGCCGCCCCGCATGGTGCTGCCTTCGCTGTCCGTATAGATATAGTCCCCCTCCTCGAGCCGCAGCAGGCTGATGTCGGCGTCGGCACCCGGGGCCAAATGGCCCAGACGATCTGCCTGGCTCATACATGCCGCGGGGGCGACGGTGGCGCGCGCGATAACATCCTTCAGCGACATCCCCATACAAAGGAACTTGGATAGGGTCGTGGGTAGGTCGATCACCGGCGATAGCAGGCTGTAGGTGTGTAAATCGCTGGAGATGACGTCTGGCATAAAGCCCTGCTCCAGCGCTGCCCGTGCCACGGCAAAGCTGAAACTGCCTGCGCCGTGCCCCACGTCGAACTGGACCCCCCTTTGACGGGCACGCTGGACGCTGTCTCGCACCCGACCACCCTCGTCGATGAGCCCGCCATCTTTGCCATGGTACATATGCGTCGCTATATCCCCTGGACGCAATAGATCCAGCACAGCGTCCAGGGAAGCATTCATACGCCTGGCGCTGCCAATGTGTACCATCACCGGCTTGTCCACAGCCTCCGCCACCCCTATGGCCTGCGCCAAAAGATCTGTGGCCCGGTTGGTGCCGACCCGATCCATGCGGGCCTTGATACCCAGGATCTCGGGAGCACGCGCCACACGGATAGCCAGAGCCTCGTCGATGTTGCGCACATCCTCCAACTCGCCAATCTGATCGCCGATCATGCCTGGATAAGCAATGTTCAGAAAAGCATAGAGTTCTGTCTGTGAGGCATCGATGATCCAGCGCTTGAGGCTGGGATAGGTATACGCGCCAGCGGAACCAGCATCCACCGCAGTGGTCACCCCATGTGCCAGGCAGCTGGTATCCGCATCGATGCCATAGTGCGACACGCCCCAGTGTACGTGGACGTGCATATCGATCAGACCGGGCACTACGAGCAGGCCCCTGGCGTCCAGGACCTGTCGCGCTGCTGTGATATCGAGGTCAGCGCCAGTCTTGACGACGTGCCCGGCCTCGATAGCCACGTCCAGGATGCTGTCTACACTGTGAAGCGGGTCAAGCACATGCCCGCCACGGACCAGAGTATCGTACATGATGCCTCCCAGGCTGTGTGTAGTGATTCTAGAGCAGCCTGAATAGCGGTCAAGCGGCAAAGCGGCCAGATGCTATCGATCAGCACCCACTGCTCTGGCCGGCCAGCTCTTACCTGCCTGTACTTGGCTGATCTGCC
>CAZMAI010000037.1:0-14431 GCA_964564195.1 uncultured Anaerolineales bacterium
AGAGCGCTGCCAAAGCGCCTGCAACCTGAAGTGACACATGTGGGCTCAGCAAAGGGGGTGAGGCCATCGGACACTGTACGCTGGATCTGTTTCGTTTCCTAGACTGTGCATCCAAGAGGAGAAACTAACGTGAGACGTACCATTCTTGTGCTGTTGGTACTGTCTATGGTTCTGGCGGGCTCGCTGGCGGGCTGCGCCAAGAAGGAAGAGGTCGGCGGAGAGTTGGAGATCTTTTCCTGGTGGACCTCCGGCGGCGAGGTGGAAGCCCTCAACGCCGTGTATGCCATTTTCTCCGCTGCGTATCCGGAAGTGACGATCAACAATGCGGCGCTGGCCGGTGGGCAGGGCCAGGGCGGCAACATGAAGGCGCTGCTTGAGACCCGCATGCTGGGCGGTGAGCCCCCGGACTCGTTCCAGGTGCACCTGGGCCATGAGCTGACCGACAGCCATGTGATCGCCGACCGCATGGAGCCTCTGGGCTGGCTCTATGAGGAAGAGGGCTGGTACGATGTCATGCCGCCCGATGTTGTGGCGATTGCCTCTTACGAAGGCGAGCCATACTCGGTTCCCGTGAACATCCACCGCTCGAACTGCCTGTGGTACCGCCCCAGCCGTCTGGCGGAGGCTGGAATCACTGCTCCCCCCAACACCTGGGATGAGTTCTTTGAGATGGCTGAGAAACTCAAGGCCGCCGGCATCCCGGCGATCGCGATCGCCGAGCAGGACGCGAACGGCGGTTTCTCTGGCCACATGCTGGAGAACATTCTCCTGAGCGTCATGGGCGGCGAAAAGTACAAGGGGCTATTCGATGGCACGGTTGGTTGGGATGATCCCGACGTCACCAAGGCACTCGAGATCATGAACAAGATCTATGACTATGCCAACCCCGACTATCTCAGCACCGCCTGGGGTGACATCAACGACCGGTTCGTGACCGATGACGGCCCGGCCATGATGCTGATGGGCGACTGGACACATGGCGTGCTCATGTCCAAGGGATTCAAGGACTATGAGTTTATCGCCGCGCCAGGCACCCATGACTATTTCATGGTGCTGTCCGACTCGTTTGGACTGCCCAAGGGCGCCCCTCACCGGGCCAACGCCATCGCCTTCCTCAAGATCATCGGGTCCAAGGAAGGTCAGGACGCCTTTAACCCGATCAAGGGCTCTATCCCGGCCCGTACTGATGGTGACCGGGCCAAGTACGATGCGTACCTGAACGGCGCCATGGATGACTTTGCCGCGCTTGAGGGCACGCCGAGCATCCAGCACGGTGCCGCTACATCGCAGGCCTTCCTGACTGACTATGACATCGCCCTGGCCGATCTGGCCACCAACCGCGATGTCGCCAAGGCTCAGAGCCTGATGGTCGCCGCCGCAGCCACCGAAGGATTCGGTGAGTAGACCGGTGGCGGTCGACACGCAAGTGAGGAGCGGCGGCGCACCCGCCGCTCCTCCTGAGGGCTCCTGGTTCCGTCGGCATTTCCCCTGGTTCCGGGGTGATATGCGAACGGCGTTCCTGGTTCTCCTGCCTTCCATCATCCTCGTGGCGATCTTTATCTACGGATTCATCCTGTGGACGGGTTACATCTCCCTGGTGGACTGGAAGACCGCCGTCGAGAACTATGACTGGGTGGGGCTCAAGAACTGGAAGAACCTGTTCGGCATGGAGCGGTTTGACTGGAACATGCGGAACCTGGCGATCTATGCCTCGGGCTTTATGTCGCAGTGCATCCTGTTCGGCTTTTTGCTGGCGGTGCTGCTGAACCAGAATGTCAAGGGTGAGAATGTCATCCGGAGCATCATCCTGTTGCCCTTTGCAGTATCTGCTATCGTCACGGGTGTCGCCTGGCGCTGGCTGATGCAGCCCACCACAGGTGTGAACCTGCTGTTTCAAAAGTTGGGACTGGAGGGCTTTGGCTTTGCCTGGGCCTCTGACGTCACCTGGGGCGCGCTTGCCATCACCATCGCGTCAGCCTGGCAGTTTACCGGCTATATCATGGCGCTGTACCTGGCGGGTCTCCGGGGTATCTCGGACGAAGTCGTCGAGGCGGCGCGCGTGGATGGGGCCGGCACCTGGCAGCTCTACCGCCACATTGTCATTCCGTTGGTGATGCCAGTCACGTTTTCTGCGATAGTGCTCACAGGCATGGGATCCATCCGCGTGTTCGATATGGTCACCGTGCTCAAAGGGCCAAGTTTCAGCACCGATATGCTGGCCTTTCACATGTACCAATCGACCTTTGGTTTGTACCGCACGTCGCTGGGGGCGACAATCGGCTTTCTAATGTTGCTGCTGTCGCTCTTCCTGGTGGTACCATACCTGCGAGGAACCCGGTTTGAGGAGGGGGGATGAAACAACAGCTAAAGTGGACCCGCCCTCTCATCTACCTGGTTTTGATCCTGTTCTGCGTGTTCTATCTCATGCCGTTCTATGTGATGATTATCACTTCGCTCAAGCCCTACCAGGACTTGAACGTGACGCGCATGTGGGAACTGCCCAGGACAATCTCGCTGGATGGTTTCCTCGAGGCCTGGAGGCGGGTGGCGCCAAACTTTAGGAACAGCATCGAGATTACCATCCCTGCAGCGCTGATCTCCTCTGTATGGGGATCGATCAATGGCTACATCTTTGCCAAGTGGCGCTTTAAGGGCTCAGATACGATCTTTATGCTGTTTCTCTTCGGGATGTTCTTGCCCTATCAGGGTATCCTCATTCCGCTGGTGCGCACGCTTCAGACCTTTGGACTCTATGGCACCCAGGCGGGTCTGATCCTGACGCACTGCGTGTTTGGCATACCGATCACTGCCCTGCTCTTTCGGGGATACTATGCTGGCATCCCTAACGAGTTATTGGATGCAGGCAAGATCGACGGCTGCGGCTTTTTCAAGTTGTACCGCCACATCCTGTTACCCATCTCTCTGCCGGGCTTTGCCGTGGTGCTGCTCTGGCAGTTCACCTCGATCTGGAACGACTTTTTAATCGGCCTGGTGGTCTTGTCCAATCCCTCGCGGGCACCGGTGAACGTCGCTGTGCAGAACATCGCGGGCAGCTGGAGCGTCGAGTGGAACGTGCAGATGTCGGCAGCGCTGATTGCCGCTCTGCCCACCGTCATCGTCTACCTGAGCATGGGCAAGTTGTTCATGCGCGGCCTGCTCGCGGGCGCTGTCAAAGGCTGACGCCGCGCCTGTAATACCACCACGAGAGCGCCCGAGCCGGCCAAATCGCCGGTGCTCGGGCGCTCTTTGTCTTACGCAGTGGCACTCAGGCCCAGCCGGAGCGCTCCAGCTCCCAGAGGCTGGCCAACATCCCGCCCTGTGCCAACAGTTCCGCTGGCGTGCCCTGCTCTGTGATCCGCCCTTCGCCGAGCACGATCACCTCATCCGCCTCCAGGGCCGTGGCGAGGCGATGCGCGATGGTCAGCACAGCGCCGCCTCTGGCGCGCACATGCGCATTGACCGCCTGACGGAAGGTTGCCTCGGTGGCGCTATCCACGGAGGCGGTGGCCTCGTCCAGCAACAGCACCAGCGGGTTGCCTGCCAGCGCGCGGGCCAACGCCAACAGCTGTTGCTGTCCGGCCGAGAGCTGCGCCCCGCTCCCGCCGCCCTGGGGGCTTAGCGGCGTGTCCAGCCCTTCAGGCAGGGCGCGCACCATGTCACCCGCCCCCGCCAGGTCCAGAGCCCGCCAGAGATCGTCGTCGCTCAACGTTATGTCGTCCAGTGTCAGGTTATTGCGCAGGCTGCCCGAAAACAGCTGCACTGTCTGCGGCACCACACCCAGGCACCGTCTGCGCTCCGCTGCCTCCAGTGCCGTCGGATCCCTTCCGGCGATGCGAATGTGTCCCGACCAGGGGCGGTACAGGCCGCCCAGGAGGTGGAACAGGCTGCTCTTGCCGGCACCCGTACGCCCGACGATGGCCACATGACGGCCCGGTGGCACGCACAGGCTCACGTCGCGGATTACCGTGTTGCCTTCGTTGTACCCAAAAACCAGATGGTCGATCTCCACTGGAGAACCGTCCGGCGCCATGGCAGCTGCGCTGGCAAAGCCTGGTGCGGGCCCAGCCGCCGAGGGTTCGGCCGGCGGGATGCTCAACACCTCAAACACACGCTCGAGTCCGGCCAGTGCGGCCTGGGCCGTGCCCCAGTCCTCACCGAGGGCGATGATCGGATCAAAGAAGCGGTTCACCAACAAGACAAAGGACGTCAAAGTGCCGGCGGTCAGAGCCCCCATTAATGCAACGTTTTCGCGCGGCAAGCCGCCGAGGATGAATAGCGTCGCTACCGCTGTCGCAGCGAGCACGTCCATAACTGGCGAGTAGAGCGCACCCCACCAAACCGAGAGGTTTGATGCGCGCAGGGCCTCCAGCAGCGTCTGTCTAAAGGAGCGCAGGACACGGTCAGCCCGGTCCAGCGCGCGAATGACCTCGACGCCGGTCAAAGATTCCTGCAGCCGGGCGTTGAGCAGGCCGATACCACTCCGAACCTGGCGCTCGGCATCGCGCATCCGTCGCTGAAAAGCGCGCGTGATCAGATAGACGATTGGCACCAGCACGACCATGATCAGCGACAAGGCTGGGCTGAGTGCGATCATCGCCGCGAGCGTCGCGACGACGGCTACCATCTGGCTCAGCAGGTTCACGATGCCCAGCGAAAAGAGGGCGTTGATTGTCTCCATATCGCTGGTACAACGGCTGATGGTATCGCCAATCGGTGTGCGATCGTGGTACGATTGCGGCAGCCGCTGTAGATGGTCGAAAAGTCGCACGCGCAAGAGCCGCAACGCCCCCTGCGCCACCACGGCTGTGAGGATCGTGATCACCATTCGTAACAGCTGGACGGCCACCAGGGCGCCCAGGTACAAGAGCGCCAGCGTCAAAAGCCCCTCGGTGACGCCTACTCTCAGATGCTCATCCACCAGCCGTCCCATTATCAGCGGGGGCACCAGATCCAACGCTGCGGCACCCAGTACGCAGAACAGCGCGCCGGCCAGTTGTCCCCGCCAGGGCCGCACCATCTCGCCCAGGAGCGACCAGGCGCTCTGCGTGACTCGATTTGGCGCGCTCATGGGGCAACCTCCATCCCGGCGATCACGTGCTGCGCACGGTAGATCCGAGCGTACAGGCCGCCCTCCGCCAGTAACTCTGTGTGCGTACCTTCAGCCACGACACGGCCCCTGTCCAGCACGATGATTCGATCGAGCTGCGGGAACGATGCCAGTCTGTGAGAGCATAGCACCACCGTAGCCCGGGCGTCCGCAGGCGCCTCTGGACCGATCGCGCTCCGAAGCGCTGACACGATCCTCCCCTCGGTCTCGAGATCCACCGCGGAGAAAGGATCATCCAGCAGTAGCGCGCCCGGGGGCCGCCCGGTCGGCGTCGCCAGCGCCCTGGCCAGTGCCACCCGTTGCGCCTGCCCACCCGATACCTGGACGCCGCTCTCCCCCACCGCCGTGTCCAGTCCCTGCGGCCAAAGCGTCAGGTCAGTGTCCAGGGCCGCTGCCCGCAGCAGATCCGCCTGACTGGAAAAGGCGCCGTGGCCCTCATCCAGGCCGATGTTCTCTGCCACGCTTCCCGAAAAGAGACCGGGATCCTGGGGCACATAGCGCAACCTGAGTGCGCGCTCCTCCAGGGGTATGTCGGCCACGTTGCGGCCATTGACGGTCACTTGCCCCTCCAGCACCGGATACAAGCCCAGCATGGCGCGCAACAGCGCACTCTTGCCGGAGCCGATCGGCCCCGTGACGCCAACCATCTCGCCCGGCGTAAAGCTGAGCGTCACGGTCTCCAGTGCCGGCTGGATGTTGCCTGGGTAGGCAAAGCTGACGTCCTTGAGCTCGATAGCCGCAGGGCCTCCCGCGGTCGCGATAGCTGGCCCTGCCTGCGAGCCCATGCCGAGGATGTGCGTGGGCCGGAAACTCGAGCGCGCCGGCTCGTGCTCAAGCGGGAGAGCTGCGGGAAGCATGGCTTCCAGCCGGTCCCAGGCCACGCCCGCTGCCTGGATGCGATTAAAGAAGAGCGGTAATCGGAAGCCGCGTCCGATAAAGCGCTGGTACAGCAGCAGAAAGCCTACCAGGCTGCCCGCGCTCATCTCGCCGTCGACCACCTGCTGCCCCCCCAGCCAGACGATCAGCACGATTCCTGCGCTGATTAGGAGTGTGTACACCGGCTGCAAGCCCGCCTGCAAGCGCGTCTCCGCTAGGCTGGCCGCGGCGAATCTGCGAGAGAGGTCGTCCACGCGCTGCACTGAGGCCTCCGCGCGACCCATCAGCTTGAGCAGTCGCAATCCGGTCAAGCGCTCCTGCAGCGCCGCCGTCAGCGCTGCGCTGGCCTGGCGCACGGCTCCGGTACGCCCACGCACCCATTCGCGGGAGCGATAGGCGAGCCAAAACGCCACCGGCACGGGCACCATCGCTAAAAGCGTCAGCCGGGCGTCATACAGCAACATGGTCACCAGTAATGTGATGGAGAACAACCAGGTGTCCCAGACCTCTGTCGTAGATTCGTTAAACCCCGAGCCAAAGAGATCAGTGTCGCCGATCACCCGTGCCATGAGATCGCCGATGGTCTGCTGCTTGAGCCAGGTCAGAGGCATGGCAAGTAGACCGCGCAGGGCGTCGTTTCGTAGCGAGAACACCGTGCGGCGCACCGCAGCACGCAGATACCAGCGTTTGCCGACACGTGCCACAGCGTGCAGGAGCATTCCCCCGGCGTACGCCGCAGCGGCGAAAATCAAGGCCCGCACCGCTGTTGGTTCCCCTGTGTCCGCCGCGAGCGTCGCGTCCACGGCCCGCCCCAGCAGGACCGGCGGTAGCACGACAGTGATGTTCATCACGATGCCAAAGAGCGAACCTACCAGGAGCAGGCCAGCCACCTGCCGGTAGTACTGGCGCGCACGCCAGAGAAAATGTCGTTGCATGTATCCTCCCGAGCCGCGGATGGCGCTATCGCCAACATTGCGGATGATCTTACGACGTCGCGCCAGCCCATACAAGCGCCCGGGTCCCAGCGTGAGCGATCGTTTGGTCCCTTTCGTCCTTGTCTGTATCATTCGAACTGCCAGCAGTTCGGCCTGGCAGCAAAGGAGCATTGATGCGTTCTGCCATTCTGGCGCTGTTTACGGCGCTTGTCCTAATCGTGCCTGCCTCGGTAGGGGCCCAGTCGCCGGTGACGCCCGTCGATCAACTCTTGCCCGCCACGGTGGTCTATGTCGTTGACCAATCCGAGATACAGGTGTTTGGGGAGAGCCATACCATCCAGACGCTGGAGCTTGCCCTGGCCGTCACTGGGCGCCGCGGCGAGATCGTGACCGCTGTTACGGGAGCCGCGCCGTCAGTGAACCCCGTGGCCTATGGCGTCGGTGACCGGGTCTATCTGCGGCAGACTGTCGAGCCGGCAGGCAATGTGATCTACGAGGTCGCCACGCGCGATCGCACCATACCCCTGGGCATCCTGGCCCTACTGTTTGTCACGCTGGTTGTGCTCGTGGGGCGAGGACAGGGCCTCCGCGCACTCCTGGCACTGGGGCTCTCCTTTGTCATCATACTCTTGTACGTGCTGCCCCGCGTGGCGGCGGGAGCCACTCCGGTGATGTCCGCCTTGATCGGCGGGGGCCTGTCTATGCCCGTCAGTTACTACCTGTCCCACGGAGTGAACCGCAAGACCACCATCGCGCTCCTGGGCTCCCTGTTTGGACTGGTATTCACGGGCCTGCTTACGTTGGCCGCGGTCTGGCTGGTCGGCCTGACGGGTTTCTCTGGGGACGAGGCGGGTTTCGTCAGCACGCTCTACGGTGGCACGGTCAACTTGCGGGGCCTGCTGATGGCCGGTATGATGATCGGTGTCCTGGGCGTGTTGGACGACATCAGCGTGGCGCAGTCTGCAACAGTGCAGCAGATTCATGCCGCCAACCGGTCGCTCGACCGCTGGCAGTTGTTCCGCCGCGGGATGTCTGTCGGTCAGGACCACATCAGCTCCATGGTGAACACTTTGATGCTCGTCTATGCCGGCACCTCTCTGGCGCTGCTCCTGCTGTTGACCAACCAGGACTTGCCGCTGGGGTATGTGCTCAGCCAGGAACTGGTCGCGGAGGAACTGGTACGGATGCTGGTGACAAGCACGGGACTGGTGGTTACCGTTCCCGTAACCACGGGGATGGCGGCAGCACTGCTGGCCGGCCGTGCTGGCGCGGGGGCGTCTGACCTCGGTGTATCTGGGACGGTGCCTGGCGTACGCGAGGTCAGGAGCGTGGCAGATGACCCCACAACCGACAGCGGTTCGGACGGTCTCGATACGGCAGCCGCTCGTGTCGGAGACAGCACTGGCTGACGGGTCAGTGATCAATGTGTACCAGGAGATGACAGGTATGGACTTGCCCGAGATGGGCGCGAGGCTGCGTGCCGGCACCAACGCCACCGTTCGCCTGATCGAGCGGCCCAATGCAGCCGGGAACGTGCGCTGCATCGTCGAGGACGATCACGGCCATCTGGGATGGATCGTGTACTATGCCGGCGGCACGCGCAGCAACATCAACTTTTTCCGTGATCACGAGCAAGAGGCCATCCGCGCGCTCTTGCCCACAGCGCCGGAGGATGAGCTCCGGCAGGGAGGCTGAATGATCCGCCTCGTACGTGCACATGCCGGTGACGCGCCCGCCCTGACCGCCATTTCTACCCGCGCCTTTGACAACGATGTGAACTATGGAGCCGATGGCCCCGGCGGGCCCCCAGGTTACGACAGCGTCGAGTGGCAGCGACGCACAATTGCTTCTTCAGAGTACTATTGCGTCATGGAGGACGGCAGGCTGATTGGCGGCGTGATCATCGCCGGCGGACCTGCGGAGCAGCTTGAGCTGTGGCGTCTGTTTCTCGAGCCCGAGCGGCAGAACCAGGGCGTGGGCAGCCAGGTGCTCGAGTTGGTGTATGCCCTGTATCCCATGGTGACGCGCTGGCGCCTCGATACGCCCAACTGGAACGAGCGCACCCGCCAGTTCTATGCGCGCAACGGCTTTGTAGAGGTGCAGGTCACCTCCGACGGCAGCGTGATCTTTGAGCGGCAGGCGCCACCCCCCCGGCCGGTGCTCTAGCCGTGCTGCACCGCCTGGACCCGGGAGCGACCGCGGCGGTATTGCCTCTTCTCGAGGGCAAGGATCATCTGTTACTCCTGGAGGCAGTCATCGCGGGGACCGCACCGGGCTATGTCATGGTGGACGATCCCGTCGAGCCGCACGCGCTCTTTGCTCAAGGGCCTGAGGGGTACTACCTGCTTGGTGATCCGTCGGCGAGCAACTTTGTGGGCGACCTGCAGATAGAGATCCATCAAGTGCTACTGCCTCGCTTCCGCCGTGACGGCTGGTGGTACCTGACTGTCTACTTTGAGCCCGAGATGGGGCCTGTCGCAGAGTTGCTGTTTGGTCTGGACTCTCTGGCGAATCCGCTTGCTCCTGTCTTTACGAGGCAGCGCTACTTCACGTGGTCTGGAGACGCTCTCGAGCCGGAAGTTCCGGACGGTTACTTGATCGTGCCTGTGGACACGAAGCTTCTCGCGCGTCAAGACTTGACCGGTATTGAGCGTCTGAAGGAGTGGTGCGCCGGCGACTATCCATCGCTGGATGCTTACCTGGCGAGCGGATTCGGCGTGTGCCTGGTGCGCGATCACGCCCTAGTGGGATGGTGTACCACTGACTGCGTCGAGAGTGACAGGGCCGAGATAGGTATCCATGTTCAGGCTACATATCGCGGGCAGGGCTATGGCACGCTTCTGGCGAGAGCCATGCTGGCCGCGTGCACGAGCAGGGGCATAGCCCGGGTAGGTTGGCACTGCTATGAGCAAAACCTTGCCTCCGCGCGCACCGCGCTCAGCGCGGGGTTTGTCGAGCGATATTGTCACCCCTTTGTGCATATTTGGGTCAACCCTATCGAGGGACACCTGATGAACGGCAATATGGATCTGATGCTGGGGCGCTATGTGATGGCGGCACGCCGCTACGAGCGCGCCTTTGATTTGTGGCGAGCTTGTCTTCCCAACATGCCAGAGGCTCGGCCGCTGCAGTCACCAGAAAGGCAGGCCCGTTATCACTACCACGCCGCGCTGGCGCACAGCCTTGCTTGCCTTGAGGCACGCGGGGACGATACCACGCCGGTGCGGTTTCACCTTGAGGCGGCCCTTGCGACCGGCAACTTTAGGCAGGGCGGGACCGACTAACGTCGCGCCACTCTGCAGAGAGGGAGTATGATGGAATACCGCAATCTAGGGCGTTCGGGCGTGATGGTCTCCGCCGTCGGGCTGGGCACCGACCAGTTCGGCGAGCGCGTCGATGAGCCCACGGTGGCGCAGATCATCGGCGCCGCGTTGGATCAGGGCATCAACTTTATCGATACAGCGGACGTCTACGGCAACAGGGAGCGCTCCGAGCTGTACATCGGCAGTGCCATTCAGGGGCACCGCCACGAGGTCGTGCTCGCTACCAAGGGCCAGAGCGCCATGGGCGAGGGCCCCAACGACCGCGGGGCCTCACGGTATCACCTGATTACGGCGTTGGAGGACAGCCTGCGACGGCTCGGCACGGACCACGTGGACCTGTACCAGATCCACTGGTTCGACCCTCGCACGCCGATGGACGAGACTATGCGCACGCTCGATGAGATGGTGCGCAGTGGCAAGGTGCGCTACATCGGCGCATCCAACTATGCCGCCTGGCAGCTGGCCGTCTGCAATGATATGGCCCGCACCCATGGATGGGAGCCTTTTATCACGGTGCAGCCGCACTATCATATGTTCGAGCGCGAGGTCGAAAAGGAGATCCTCCCCTATTGCCGGTACGCCAGCCTGGGGGTCTTGCCTTACTTTCCGCTGGCCGGCGGCCTGCTTGCCAACCCCAGCTACCGCTACCAGGCGCCGCCGCCGGCGGGCACGCGCGCCGCGGGCCCTGACTGGACGCGCAGTTACTACACGCGCTACGCGACGCGAGACAACTTTAGCCGGTTGGAGTTACTGAAGGCCTTTGCTGCTGAGCGCAGCCGCCCGCTGGTGCACCTGGCCATCGCCTGGCTGCTCTCCGAGCCGCTAATCTCGTCGGTGATCTCCGGCGTCAGCAAGGTCGAGCATGTGATCTCCAACGCCGCCGCAGCCGACTGGGCCTTGACCGCTGATGAACGCGACGAGGTGCGTGCGATCCTGGAGCAAGAGCCAGAAGAGTAGCATCGGCGATCCCTGTGCGTCCGAGCCGCCAGGCGCAGGACAGCCGGTCTGAGCCGACGGAGGGCAGGTAACATGATCGAGTTTCCAGAAGCGTTGATCATCGCGCGGCAGATGGCCGCAGAGCTCGACGGCCGGACGATCGTCCGCGCACAGGCGAACGCCTCGCCGCACAAGTTTGCTTTCTACACCGGGGATCCGGAGACCTATCCGGAACGGCTGCAAGGAATGGTACTTGGGCCTGCGCGAGCGAATGGGAACATGATCTATGTCCCCGTGGGGCCGTCGCTGCATTTGATCCTTGGGGAAGGCGGCGAGCGCATCCTGCTCCATGCCCCTGGCGCCAGTCTCCCCGCCAAGCACCAGCTCTGGCTCACTTTCGACGACGGCAGGCAGCTGACCGTCTCCATCCAGGGCTGGGGCTTTGTCGGGCTGATGGATCCCGAGACGCTGGCCGCTCACCCGTACGCCGGCCGCGTGCGCCCCTCGCCATTGGCCGACGAGTTCTCGCTCGATCTGTTTCGCGATCAATTCGCCGCGCTCCCAGGCGATGATGCCCGCAGCATCAAGGCCTTTCTGGTAAGCGACCCCGGTGTGCATGGCATCGGAAACGGCTGCCTGCAAGATATATTGTTCCATGCCCGCTTGCACCCACGCACGCCCGCGGCGCAGCTCTCACCGGAACAGCAGCAGACCCTGTACCGTGCCGTGCGCGAGACGCTGACCGAAATGGTCGAACTGGGAGGCCGCGACTCGGAGCTGGATCTCTACGGCAGGACCGGGGGCTATGCCCGGCTCTTACACAGCAAAGTCGTGGGCCAGCCCTGTCCGGTTTGCGGCGTACCCATAGAGAAGCAGAGCTTTCTGGGGGGATCCGTGTACTTTTGTCCGGTCTGCCAGCCTGAGCCGTCCCGGAAGAAACGTTAGCGCCAAACTCTGCTATCCGTTCGCAGTTTTGGCGGTTTTCAGGCTGGCTCCGCCTGTACCTGTGAGGCGCCCTTGCTAGACCGGTGCGTGAACAGCGCATAGATCCCTATGGCTGCCAGCAGGATGCCACCGGTACCGGCGTACATCGCCCCGTAGCCCCATACCTCGGATACCGCGCCGCCTATGATCGGACCGAGACCCTGGCCCACGTCTGCGCCCACAAAGAAGGTACTGGTCGCCACGCCGCTGCGCTCCCGTCCCAGCTTGCGGATGCAGGTGGCCTGTAGCGCCGGCTGGGCAGCACTCTGACCAAAAGACCGCAGCGCAGAGGCGACCAGGACAAGCGGAAGCGCGTTGGCACCCGCTAGCAAGAACATCGAAATACCCGCGACGGCATAGGCCGGATACAGGATCGCTGTCAGCCCGTGGCGGTCCAGCAGCTTGCCGCCAAAGAGGCGCATCGCCAGCATGCTGACCGCGCTGACTGTAAAGAACAGGCCGATGTTGGGGATGCCCCGCTCCTGCGCATACAGCGACACAAAGGTGTTGACCACCCCGTTCGAGAGCGAGACGATCGCCGCCATCACCGCATAGATAAGCAATTCACCGGCAAACAGGTCCGCCAGACGGATCCTGGCGCGTGGGACTGGCGCAGACTCTGCGCACGCGATACTGGCGCGCTCGTACTGGATCAGGAGCATCAGCAGCGAAGCCACGGCAAAGAGCCCCGCTGAAACGCCAAAACTGAGCTGGTAGCCAAAGCGATCGGCCAGGCTGAGCCCCAGGCTGGGTCCGATGGCCGTGGCGACAATGTAGCCCAGCCCCAGATACCCCACGCCCTCGCCGAGCCGGCGTGGCGGGATATACTCACAGGCCAGCGACGTGTTGGTTGTGCCGCTCACGGAAAAGGCGGCGCCGTGCAGGATGCGAAAGGCAAACATCACGGCGATGCTCCGCGACAGGGTATAGCCGATCACAGCCAGCATCATAATCACCGTCGACCCAACCAGCAGGCGTTTCTTGTTGAGGCGGTCGACCGCTACGCCGCTGAATGGGCGCACCGCGAGCGCGGTCAGCGCAAAGATGCCCGAAAGCGTCCCTGCGATGGTGAGGCCCGCGCCCAGGTCCACAGCGTACCGGGGCAGCGTCGGCGTGACCATGTTGAAGGCAGTTGCCGTGATGGCACTCAAGCACAGCAGAAAGATATAGTTGCGATTCCACAGCCGGTCTTGCGTCTGATCCAATCCCATCTCCTGACAGTCGGCCTGGCCCTGGATAATGCCAGAGGCCGCAGATTAGGCCTTATGCTGGCTCATGAGCCAGTCCATGATCCCGTACTCATTGTTCAGCGTCAGCACCCAGGAGGCGTGGTTCTCGCCCCAGCGCTGTTCCTCGGTCAGTGCGGGATGGCATCCCAGCCCGTACGCCGCCAACTCCTCCGCTGTGTACAACGTGTAACGCGCCTTCAGGTTACCCTGCGCTCGCAGGTGCTCAACCCCTTCCACGATCTGCAGATGCCGGGTGGGAAAGGTGTCACGGTAGGCCGAAGAGACCCACAACGGGAGATCCACCAGGCTCTTTAGATAAGGCAGCGTCTCTTCGTTCATCGAGGGACAGATTGGCGCGGCGGCAGCGAACAGCTCGCGATGGTGGGCCACCATCCTGAGTGTGCCCGCGCCGCCCATCGACATGCCGGACACGTACACTCGCGCCGGATCCACCTCTCCAGCACCAATCAGCTCACGGATGATACCAGCGACGACATCAAGTGTCTCTGCCGACCAACCAGGCAGGCGGGGCGCATTGGTGCCGAGGCTTTGCACGGTGGCCCGGATGGCTTCCCAGCTGACGGGATTCTGCGGCGCCAGGACCATCAGGTCGGGGTAGCGCTCCGCCCAGGCACAGGCCCCAAGCGTGCCTACCAGTTGCAGCCAGTTGTCGGTGCCGCCCTCTCCGCCGCCGTGCAAGAACAGCAACAGCGGGCGCGGGCCCGGCGTGTCCGGGGTGTGCAGGCGACAGGGCACGCCTGCGCGCTCGCAGCCGCTAAAGGCATCTGCCGTGCGCGTGCGCACCGTCGTGACATCGGCGCGCCCAAAGGAGAGCGAGGGATCTGCTGCACACACCACGCGCCAGTCGGATGCCAGATAGCGGAAGGGTTCCACCTGCAGACGCAGAGCGTGCGGTTCTGCTCCCTGGACTGTGATACCGGCAACCGCTACCAGGCGCGATGCATCGCTAAAGGCGTTCTGTAGCCCCCATCCGCTGGCGGGCAACTCCGCGCTGTCTCGATCCCCCCAAGTGATTGTGAA
>CAZMAI010000037.1:14531-18518 GCA_964564195.1 uncultured Anaerolineales bacterium
CCCATCCGCTGGCGGGCAACTCCGCGCTGTCTCGATCCCCCCAAGTGATTGTGAATTCAGTGACCGTCTGACCCAGGTTGCCCACATGGGTAGACGCTTCGATCTGCCTGTCCATCTCGCACCTCCTTCGGTCGATATGCACAATGTTGTAGGTTATACCCGGCCCAGTCCTGCCGCGCAAACTGGCGTCGCGCTAACGTATTGCGCCAGCGCTCAAGGACCCAAAAGTGGGCGGCCCTCGCCGGGCGTTGTCTCGATCAGCACCTGCACATGGGCGTGCAACATGGCAATTCGGCACGCACAAGAGCCTTTTCTTTCTCGCTGGTGTGCGTATAATGCGGCAGAGTTGGGTCTAGTTTTTCAGTACATAGGCATCGGATTCATGAAGTCAGCACTGGAGGAGCACATGTCACACGCTAGAGGCGCTCTAGCCGGTCTCGCGCGAGTCATCGTTGTTGCGTCGCTGCTTTGCGCGGTCGCGGCCTCAGGGGTATTTGCACAAGGCCCCTCCAGCTCTGCAGGGCGTGTCAGTCGGGGCATCGACGAAATGGTTCGGCCCCTGCCGGAAAAACTCCCGGATGACACGCAGCGGCTGTTGCAGGAGCACCTGACCACGACCGGGATTGTGGAGGCGGGAGGCCATCTTCCCCGGGCGCTTGAACTGGCGAGTGATCGCGAGGTAAGTGTGATCATCGAGCTCAGTCAAGAGCCCGTGGCGGTCTTGGCCACGCGGAGCCGCGCAGCGGGTCAGGCGGTTGCCCAGGATGCCCTTGATCAGCACAGACGCATCGTGGCCCAGGCACAGGACAATGTCATGGCGATGGCGACTCAACTAGGGGCACGCGAGATCTCTCGTTATGACACCGTCTACAATGGCATACAGGTGCGCGTGGCCACAGCCAGTCTAGCCGCCCTTGCGGAGATCCCCGGGGTGGTGGGTGTCCGGCGAGCTCCCGTACACATGCCTGCTCTCGACCAGAGCGTACCGATCATCGGGGCAACAGATCTCGGAGTTGACCTTGGGATATACGGAGATGGTGTGGTGATTGCGATCATCGACACCGGCATCGACTACACCCATGCCGCGCTGGGCGGCAGCGGCAATCCCGCCGAGTATGCCCAGAACGATCCCGATATCGTCGAGTCTGGAACCTTCGCCACAGCCAAGGTCATCGGCGGGCATGACCTGGCGGGCTCGAACTATGATGCAGGCAGCACTGACCCGGACGAGTACATACCTGTGCCGGATCAAGATCCGCTTGACGAGTGGGGCCATGGCACACATGTTGCCTCTATCGCAGCGGGCATTGGCTCGGCCTCCGTCGCGCCGGGCGTCGCGCCCGAAGCGTCGCTGATGGCCTACAAGGTGTTTGGGACAAGCGGCTCGAGCAGCCTCGTCATGGACGCACTCGAGATGGCGACGGAGAGTTACCTTGACTATGGCTACCCACATATCATCAACATGTCGCTGGGGTCACCTTTTGGCATGGGTCTTTCGAGCGACCCTGATGTCGTGGCGACTGATGCCGCCTTGGCTGCAGGCATCGTGGTTGTCGCTTCGGCAGGTAACGATGGCAATGTGAGCTATGTTACGGGCTCCCCAGGCGTGGCAAGCGGCGCGATCTCCGTAGCTGCTACGAACAGCTACGTGAGCGGGGCCACGGTTGACAACATCGCTTCATATAGCTCCCGAGGCCCACGAGGTACCGACTCGGCGCTCAAGCCCGATATCGCTGCACCCGGATCGAGCATCTATGCTGCGCGCTGCGGCTCCGGTACTGGTGGCCTGAATCTCAGCGGCACTTCGATGGCCGCGCCTCACGTGGCTGGTGCCGCGGCGCTGGTGCTGGAAAAACATCCGAGTTGGACTCCCGAGCAAGTCAAGTCAGCGTTGATGAGTACGGCAGTTGATCTCACAGATGGAACGCGTGTGCCTCTGGCGGGAGCGGGCCGTGTGGATGCCTACGCTGCGGCCACGACCGACTTGCTGGTTATTGGTACAGCCGACCTGGTGAGCGTGAGCCCGGGGGTGCTGTACTCCAGCGCCAGCCAGGCTACCGCAAGCTCAGAGATCACCCTACATAATCTGGACTCTACAGAGAGAACGTATGCGCTGGAGGCCTCGTTGCACCCTTCCTCTACTGACGACGGACTGACCAGCATCACGGTCGTGCCCGATCAGGTGACAATAGGGCCCGAGACAAGCAGTGCAGTTACAGTGCAGTTCCTATTTGACCTGACAAGCGTGCCGATGAGCTATTCCTCGACGCTCGAGGAGTTCTATGGCTACATCAGCGTCGGCGCCGTACCCGAATCCGAACACGCTACCGCAGGCGGCCGACTGCCCTTCTACATCCAGGTCAAGCCTTATGCCGCGCTCGAGATAGCCGGCGATGGGATTGTACTGGATCCCGATCTCGATGAGGATATCCTCGACATCACACACACCGGAGCCGTCGCATCCGACCTATGGGCCTATCCAGCTCTGATCGCTACCGAGGCGCCGGATCCCACCGTCGACCCATCGGCCAGTTTGCGACTCATGGGTATCGACTATGCCTGGAACGAGGAGCCCTATGGGGATTTTGTTGGCATTGCGATCAGCGCCTGGGCGCCGTGGCACAATCCGCAGCCGCACGTTGCGGAGTATGATCTGTATGTGGATGCCGATCGAGACGGTCAGGACGATTTCGTCCTGTTCAACTACAACGCAGGCGCCATGCTCGGCCCGGGCGAAAACAACCTGTGGGTGCCTGTGCTGGTGGATCTGCAAACCATGGAGTACTCAGTGGCCGGCCCCTATCTCACTCTGACGGACTATAACAACGCAATCATGGAGTGGTTCGTGCCCGCCGAGAGGCTTGGCCTGGGATCCGGCAATTCGGCCTTTGCATACCGCCTGGAGAGCTGGGATCCGTTCAACGGACCCTCGGCGGTGATGGAATCCGGCGTCACTGACTACTGGAACGCCTCACTGCTCTGGGATACGGATGAGTTCATGCCCGGGCCTGACAACCCTGACACGCAGATCACGGTTTGGGTTCCGTCGCTGGACGACTTTCTGCTCGCGGATCCCGCCGGACTGATGATCCTGGACTACAGTGGCGATCCCACCTATGCGAATGCCAAGCAGGCGTACCTCGCGCCGATTACTGTGCCGCTGAATCACCTGTTTCTCCCACTCGTAATGCGTGGCATGATGCCTTGATCTGGCAAACGAGTTCAGCACCGGAGCAGGTCGCTCCGGTGCTGAGCATTGTGCATGATCGAATCGGCCTGCCTCGTGCTGGCTCGCTGAAGCAGGAGCGCCAACGCATTGGGCCTGCGCTGGCCGCGAAATCGCCCTCAGGCCACAGGCCTTCATCCCCTATCGATAGTGACTTGCTGCTCTGGCTCCAACCTTGTGGACGCTGAATCAACGGCATACGTGCGCACGGGTAACACCACTAGAACGTTGGCCGGCTTGTCACCGGCGGCATAGGGCGCACCGTGCCAGGTCCCAGGGCGAAGGACAACCATGGTGCCCACCGGAACGCGGAAGACCTCAAACTGATCCACAGGGATACCCAATCTGGGGTTTGTTGGCGGCGCCACGTGGATCAGAATATCCTCGTCCAGCGGGAGAATCCCCTCGCTTGCGCTGTTGTGATACTCACCCCCGGTGATTACCAGATCCCGTGGCTCCACTCTACAGAGTGAGAACGATGCCGTAGTCGAACCTGCGAGCGGCAGCTGGATCATATCCGGCCGAAAGACCACAGGTCGCGGCAACGCTGCTATAATACGCGGATTGTCGATCAGTTGCGTGAACGTGCCAAAGGGCTCAAAGGCGCCCAAGTCTAGAGCGCGAACAGGTACACTTCTCATCTCTGCTCCCATCCTGGACATCTTGGCGTGCGCAGTGGGCCAGCCCATGCTGGACGCCGCTGCAAACCGCAGCATAGTAACACACGCCGGGCAGGCCGTCCATCAAGAGACCTGGCCGTG
>CAZMAI010000038.1:0-18143 GCA_964564195.1 uncultured Anaerolineales bacterium
TAACCCTGGTCGCGGGCCGGTTCTGGTGCGGTTGGCTGTGCCCGCTGGGGAGCCTGATCGAGTGGACCTCGCCTCGCAAGGGTGGCATCGCGGTCCCTCGCCGCTGGCATGGCGTCAAGTACGGATTGCTGCTGCTGATTCTCTCTGCTGCGCTCCTCGGATCGCTGTCGCTTCTGTTGCTCGATCCCATCACGATCTTGGTGCGGACCGTCACGGTCGCCGTGCAGCCGGCGCTGCAGTGGTTGGTGACGCGCCTGCAGGGCGGGCTCTATCGTACCGAGGTGTTTGCCGGGGTCTCCGATGCGCTGGACGGCCTGCTGCGACCCGCCGTGTTGAGCTACAAGCAGCCTTTCTGGCAGGGGCTATGGCCTGCGGTGGTGCTGTTTGCCGGCGTACTTGGTCTCAGCCGCCTCGCCCCGCGATTCTGGTGTCGCTACCTGTGCCCGCTGGGCGCGCTGCTGGGGCTGGCATCCAAAGTGTCCTGGCTCAAACGCCGGGTCAATGACTCTTGTGTGTCCTGCGGCGCCTGCCAGCGCGGTTGCCAGATGGATGCGATCGATGCCTCGCGGGACTATGCCAGCGATGCGGGTGAGTGCATCCAGTGCCTGGATTGCCTGGGCGATTGCCCCACCGGCGCGATCCGTTTCCAGGGGACCCGTTCGGTCGATCGCGGCTGGGAGTATGATCCTAACCGCCGCACGGTGGTGAGCATGCTGGGCGCGAGCCTGGCGGGCGTGGCGCTGGCGAACGTCACCAGCGACGCCCATCACCCGGCCGATGGGCTGTTGCGCCCGCCCGGCGCCACCGAGGAGGATCTCCTGGCGGCCTGCGTGCGCTGCGGGACCTGCCTGCGCGCCTGCCCGACACATGGCCTGCAGATGAGCCTGGGTGAGGGCGGACTGATCGCCGTCGGGACGCCTGTCCTGGTGCCGAGGCTGGGACACTGTGACTATACCTGCACCGCCTGCGGTACGGTCTGTCCTACGGGCGCGATACCCAGGCTGGCATTGGAGGACAAGCGCCTGACGGTCATCGGCAAGGCGTACGTCGATGAAAGCCTGTGCCTGGCCTGGTCCGGACGGGTGCCCTGCATCGTCTGCGAGGAGATGTGCCCGCTTCCGGAAAAGGCGATCACGCTCGTCGAGGTGGAGGCGCAGGGTTCCGCCTGGGCGGGACAGATGTTCCAGGCGCCGGTGGTCAATCACGAGCTGTGCATCGGTTGCGGGCTGTGCGAGAACCGCTGCCCTGTGGTCGGTAAAGCCGCGATTCGCGTGCGCGTAGAGCCGCTGGGCTAGCGCACCGAGAGAAATGCCGGTTGCACCGGGAGCAGAGGGAAAACCCTCCGCTCCCGGTCTTGCGTTGTCAGCTGCGGATTTCTGCGTTGAACGCCTGCTGCAGAGCCTGCACGATGCGGTCGCGCTGGCGGTTGGCCTGCTCGCTGGTGAGCGTCTTGTCCGGCGAGCGGAAGGTCAGGCTGTACGCCAGGCTCTTGCGGCCCTCGCCGATCTGTGCCCCGCGGTAGACATCGAACAGGCGCACGTCCTCCAGCAGGAAGCCGCCGGCCTTGCGGATGGCCTCTTCGAGCGCGTCCGAGGGCACCGACTGATCCACTACCAGGGCAAGGTCCACGTTCAACGCGGGCATGCGCGAGACCGGTGAGAAGCGCCAGTTGGTATCCGCGATCTCCAGGAGCGCGTCCAGGTCCAGTTCAGCCAGGCAGACGGCCTGCTCGGGCAGCTCGAACTGCTCGCGAACCACCGGGTGCACCTCGCCCATCACCCCGAGCTCGCGCTCCTCCAGCCGTACTGCGGCGACCCGCCCCGGCTGGAAGGTGCCGTGCTCGGCGGGCTCGTACCGTACCCCGTCAATGCCCAGGCGCGCTAGAAGCGTCTCCACCACACCCTTGAGGTCAAAGTAGTCATAGTTGGCGGGAGCATTCTCCAGCCAGGTGCGCTCTGCGCGCGGCCCTGCCATGACGATGCTCAGCCGCCTGGGCTCCGTCGGGAGCGCCTCGCCGGCCTGTGGCAGGTAGACCCGCGCCGTCTCAAAGAGCGCCGCCCGATCCACGTTGCGCAGGTTGTTGGCCAGCGTCTCGAGGCTGGTGTTCATCAGGGTCTGTCGCAAGAAGGCATTCTCACGGTTCAGCGGGTTCGCGATCTGGACGTACGCCGCCGGGTCAGGCGGGGCGCCCGCTGGCGCAAGGGCCGCGATACTGGACAGGCTGGTCATGGAGTAGGTGATGATCTCATTCAGGCCGCAGCCAACCAGGATGTCGCGCACCCGGTCCTGCAGGCTGACATCGCTGCTTTGCGCCAGCGTGGGCATCTCCTCCTTGATCGTGGTGGACGGCAGTTGATCGTAACCGTACATGCGCGCGACCTCTTCCACCAGATCGGCGGGGATAGACACGTCCAGCCGGAAACTGGGCACGGTCACCTGCACGACCTGAGGATTCTGTGGGTCGATCTCGCAGGCGAAACCCAGCGGGCGCAGCAGGTCCGCGATCTCCGTGGCCGTTGGCGTGATGCCCAGGGCGCGCGCGATCCGCTCCTCGCTGATGCTCAGATGGACCTCCGCCCTCGGGGCGGGATGGACATCGGTGAACCCTTCGGCGATCGTGCCACCCGCCAGCTCCCGCATGAGTTCCGCGGCGCGCCGCAATGCCATAATCGTAAGCTCTGGATCGACGCCACGTCCAAAACGCTGTGCCGCTTCGCTGGCGATCTTGAGCGCCGCCGAGGTGTGCCGGATACTGATGTTATTGAAGTTGGCCGCCTCGAGCAGCACGTGGCGCGTGCTGTCCGTGACCTCGCTCTCCAGTCCGCCCATCACTCCCGCGACACCGATCGGGCCGCCGCCGTCGGTGATCATGAGCATGTCAGGGCCGAGAGGATGGTCCACACCATCCAACGTGGTCATACGCTCGCCATCGGCCGCGCGCCGGACGATGATGGCGGGCGGCTCGCCTGCCTGCCGGGGCCGCAGCCCGTCATAGTCAAAGGCGTGCAGCGGCTGGCCCAACTCGAGCATCACATAGTTGGTGATGTCGACCACATTGCTGATGGGGCGCTGGCCGGCCATCCGCAGGCGGCGCTGCATCCAGAGCGGCGACGGCCCGATGGTGACGTTGCGGATCAGCGCCGCGCTGTAGCGCGGGCACAGGTCCGGGTCGGCGATCTCGATTTCGATCTGTCCGGCGATGGACGGTCCTGTTGCCTGCATCTCGATGGCAGGCGGGTGGAACGCCCCGCCGGTCAGCGCCGCCACCTCGCGGGCTACCCCGAGGATCGAGAAACAACGGGCCAGGTTGGGCGTCAGATCGATCTCGAGCACCGTGTCCCCGAAATAGTCGACAAAGGGCATGCCCACGGGGGCGTCGTCGGGAAGCAGCATGATGCCGGTGTGCTCATCCGAGATCTCGAGTTCGAGTTCAGAGCAGACCATGCCGGAGGACTCCACGCCGCGTATCTTGGAGCGCTTGAGCTTACTGTACTTGACGCCCTCGGCGTGGCCATCGCGCAGGGTCACTCCCTCCATGGCGAAGACGACCTTCTGGCCCGAGTCGCCCACATGCAGGTTCGGGGCACCTGTCACGACCTCCAGGGGTCTCTCACCGCCATAGTCCACGGTCACCAGGACCAGACGGTCGGCGTTCGGATGCTGGCGCACCGACACGACCTGGCCGACCACGACCTTGTCGCGATCCCAGGTCTTGCCGATTTCCTCAACGCCGGCGACCTCCAGGCCCGCCAGCGTGATGCGCTCAAGCAGCGCCTCCAGGCTGCAGTCCCAGGTGACGAATTCCTTCAGCCAGCTCAGTGGTACAAGCATTGTATTCTGCCCTCACAATCATGTTCACCAGCGCGACGTGCTGGGTATTGGTCTGCAATTGCGTCTCGCCAGGCACTCGGCTCAGCCGAACTGCTCCAGGAAACGCACGTCGTCCGCGTAAAGGAGCCGGATGTCGTTGATTCCGTACTTGAGCAGAGCGAGCCGCTCGGGGCCCATGCCAAAGGCAAAGCCGGTATAGACCTCCGGATCGTAGCCGCCATTCCTCAGCACGGTGGGGTGCACCATACCGCCGCCCAGGATCTCGAGCCAGCCCGTGTGCTTGCACAACTGGCAGCCCTTGCCGCCGCAGATGGCGCAGTCCACGTCGCATTCGGCGCTGGGCTCGGTGAACGGGAAATAGCTGGCGCGAAAGCGCAGCTTGCGCTCCGGGCCGAACATCTGCCGCGCAAAGTGCCCCAGCACGCCCTTGAGATCCGCCATGGTGATATGCTGGCCGATAGCCAGACCCTCCACCTGGTAGAACATGTGCTCGCTCCGTGTCGTGACCTGCTCGTAGCGGTAGCACTTGCCGGGCAGGATCACCCGGAACGGCTCCGGGCGGAACTGCCGCATGGCATGGATCTGCCCGGGTGAGGTGTGGGTCCGCAGCACCACACCGGGCCGGGTGGTGTAAAAGGTGCTCCACATGTCGCGGGCCGGATGGTCCGGGGGCATGTTCAGCATCTGGAAGTTGGTCGTGTCATCCTCGACCTCACGGGTCTGGAACACGGAAAATCCCATCTGGTTGAAAATGGCATAGATGTCGCGCAGCACCTGGGTGATTACGTGGATATGTCCCAGAGACTGCGGCCGGCCGGGCAGGCGCACATCCAGCGCCGAAGCCTGAAGGGCGGCGGCCATCGTCTCGGCCTTTATCGCCGTCTCACGCTCTTCGTAGGCTGCGGTCAGCGCGACGCGCACCTGGTTGGCGCGCTGTCCTGCCGCGGGTCGCTCCTCGGCTGGCAGCTGGCCGATCCCGCGCAGCGCCAGTGTCAGTTGGCCAGTCCTGCCGAGATAGGCCTGCCGCCAGGCTTCGAGGCTCTCTGGCGAGTGGGCCTGCGCCAACTCGGCCAGCGCAACCTCCTGCATCTGTATCATGTCCAGCATCGTCTCATCCCTCATGCGTTGATCTGCTCACGTAGAAAAA
Source organism: uncultured Anaerolineales bacterium (assembly GCA_964564195.1). Lineage (GTDB taxonomy): Bacteria > Chloroflexota > Anaerolineae > UBA1429 > UBA1429 > JAAYED01. Next base: position 4,979 of record CAZMAI010000038.1, read on the forward strand.
CAAAAACAGCCATGACTCCAGGGACGAAGTCATGGCTGCAATCTCCGCGGTGCCACCCTGTTTGACCCTCGCACGAGGGCCCACTCACTCCGACGGTCACAGGTTTCATTGCCCGTGACGATCGGCCGCCCCGTTAACGGTGGGCTTCCGGACCGGCCTACGCACCCGCGATCAGCGGGCTTCAGCCGTCAGCTCCGGAGCGAACTCGGTGGGCAACCCCGCAAGAGGACTTGCAGTCAGCGATCCTCTCTCCCTGGGAGGAGCCGCTCCACCTAACCTCTCCTTCGCAGCCTTTAGGCTACTCTAGTAGACAAACTATACCCCTTATGAGAGTCAGTGTCAACCGGACGGCCATTTTGTTGTCGACGGGCCAGTTTGACAAGGTACCAGCGCGGGGTACCCTCAAGGGGATGCAGCGAGGCAGGACGACCGTGTACGCGGAGGTGGCATGACCGAGCCGACCCAGACATCTGGTTTCACGTATTCCGAGCGCTATGACGCGCTGCGCGCCACCAAGCTGGCGCAGACGCGCGAAAAGCAGCAGGTCGTGGGCTCCATGGACCACGACGACTGGGGCATGATCCTGCCGCCCGAGGAGGAGCGCGTCCTGGTGGAGGCGATCAGCGGCTCGGGCATGCCGATCAAGGATGTCCTGCTCAAGAGCTTAAAGCCAGAACCCAACCATCCTTCCGGTGGCTTTTTCGGACCGGCGGCTGTGGGCCGGAACTTTGGCGCGCTGATGCGGGCGCATCCGGTCTATATCGATCCGATCGGCTCGCTGGCCGGAGGGTACATGGTCAACTTTTCCTCGTACCGCCGGGTCAGCCACCCGCCAGAGATGGACCTGCAGGGGCTGCCGGAGCGCATCACGCAATACCAGCTGGCGGCGCCGCTATTTGGCCAGCAGCATTTCTGCCAGGACATGCAGATCGGTCTCGACCTGGGCTATGGTGGCCTGCTCAAGAAGGTACGGCACTATCGTGAGCTGAACGCCCCGGAGCATGACGATTTCTACGAGGGGCTGGAAGCGACGCTGCTGGGCCTGCAGGACTGGATCGGGCGCACGGCTCAGGCGGCGCGCGACATGGCCGAGCGCGAGACACGCCCTGAGATCCGGCAGAACCTGAAGGAAATGGCCGACATGAACGCCTGGCTGGTGGAAAGTCCGCCGCGCACCTACCGCGAAGCCTGCCAGTGGATCCTCTGGTATCTGATCATGGCCCGCATGTACAACGGCAGCGGCTCGGGGGGGCGGCTGGACGTGCTGCTGACGCCGTACTATGAGCGCGACATGGCGACAGGCATTTTGACCGATGAAGAGGCCGAGTTCCACATCGCCAATGTGCTGCTGCGCGACACCACCTATCTGCAACTGGGCGGGCCTGACGAGACGGGCCGCGACGTCACCAACCGTGTCTCGTACATCATCCTCGAGGCGGCGCACAAGTTACGCATTCCCACCAACGTGGGCGTCTCGGTGGGGCCTGAGGCGGATCCGGGGCTACTGCGGCGTGGGGTGGAGATCCAGTTCGAGGACAAGGCTGGCACCCCCAAATTCCTGGGCACCGAGAACATCGTTCAGGGCTTTGGGCGGAACGGAATCCCGGAGGAGGATGCGCGGCAGCGCGCCTATGCCGGCTGCCACTGGTTCGCGATCCCCGGTCGCGAGTATTGCCTCAACGACTGTGCCAAGATCAACCTGGGACGCGTGTTCGAGTTGGCCTTTGAGGACGTCATGGCCGGTGTAGCGGGAGACCCGAGCCTGACGGCCCTCTGGGACCGCTTCGTCTGGCATCTGGAGCGGGCCGTGGCCGTCATGGCGGACGTGTACGACTTTCACGTCGAGTACAAGCACCAGGTCTTTCCCGAGTTGGCGCTGGACCTGTGCTGCTACGGACCGATTGAAAAGGGGTTGGACGCCTCGCATCACGGCGTAGAGTATGTGAACTTTGGTCTGGATGCGGCGGCTCTCGCCACCGTGGCCGATTCGTTCGCGGCCATCGAGCAACGGGTGGAGCAAGAACGCCGGCTCAGCTGGGAGCGACTGGGCGAGTTGATCGCCTCCGACTGGGAGGGGTCCCAGGGCGAGCAGGCCAGGCTGATGATGCGCAATATTCCGCGTTTTGGTACCGGCGGGGCCAGGGCGGACGAGTGGGCCGTGCGGGTGACACAGGCCTTTGTGGACGCGGTCAAGGCGCGACCGACGCCGGGCGGCTACAACATGATCCCGGGGCACTTTTCCTGGGCAAACACGATTCCCATGGGCAAGCGGTTGGGCGCCACACCCAATGGGCGGCACGCGGGCGAGCCCATCTCGCACGGCGCCAACCCCGATCCCGGCTTCCGGCGCGACGGAGCCCCGAGCGCCATGGCGACCGCTATCGCCAGCGTGCAGTGCGGCTGGGGCAACTCCTCGCCCATGCAGATCGAGCTTGATCCGGGGCTGGGGCGCGATGAGGGGGGCGTCGACAACGTCTGTGACCTCATCAAGACGCATATCGATCTGGGCGGGACGCAGGTCAATCTCAACGTGCTCGATGCGGCCAAGGTGCTCGAGGCGCACAAGGACCCGAGCCTCTATCCGGATCTGGTGGTGCGGGTGACGGGGTTCAGCGCCTACTTTGCGAGCCTCTCGCCGCAGTTCAGGCAGCTGGTGGTGGACCGGATCATTCGCGAGAGCTAGTGCGGCCGCGCACTGACAACACAAACGGGAGGGGCATTTGCCCCTCCCGTTTCTTTGTGCAGAGTACGGTCAGTCCAGCGCATCCTCGGGCAGGTCCACCGGTAGCGGCGCAGGCCGCTCCATCGTGGTGACGGTCTCGTAGTAGGACGACGACCCGCTCGACTCGAGAAAACCATTCATGAGGTCGAGAACATGGTTGGCCTGGCGTCCCGTGGCGCGGTGCGGCCGGTCGTTGAGGATGGCATAGGCCATGTCCACCACACCGATGCCCCACATGTTCACCCGGTCAAAGTGACCGTGGGTCAAGGGAACATCCTCAAACTCGCGCTTGCCCGCGTGGGCGATCGCTACAGGCCCACCCAGCGTATTGGGGTCGGGCACGCTCAGCGTAGCCTCGGTGCCATAGATCTCGATTCGCGGCAGCTGAGAGTGCCAGGTCGCAAAGGTGGTGATGATCGTGCCGATGGCGCCGCTGGCGAACTCCAGCAGGCCGGTCACATGGTCCGGCGTCTCGACGACGATCTTTTCGCCGTACTTGGGCTGGCTGGTGATGGTCCGCTCGCCGATCTGGATGCCCGCCAGGCCGGAGATGCGCTTGACCGGGCCAAGCAGCGTGGTCAGCGCGGTGAGGTAGTAGGGACCCATGTCGAACATCGGGCCGGCGCCCACCTTGTAGTAGTAGGCCGGATCGGGATGCCAGCTCTCGTGGCCGTGTCCCATCATAAAGGCCGAGGCGGCCACCGGCTGGCCAATGGCACCGTCGTCGATCAGCTTGCGGCAGGTCTGAAGCCCGCCCCCCAGGAACGTGCCCGGGGCGCTCCCCACGCGCAACCCTTTCTCCGCCGCGAACGCCAGCACCCTGGCCCCGTCCTCGCGGGCTACCGCCAGCGGTTTCTCGGTGTAGACGTTCTTGCCCGCCTCCAGCGCCGCCAGGTTGACCGGCGTATGGGACTGGGGCGTCGTCAGGTTGACGACGATCTGGATCTCGGGGTCGGCGAGCAGTTCCTCCATCGTGCAGCCGCGGCCCACACCGAACTCTTCCGCGCGCGCTGCGGCACGTTCGGGGAACATGTCCGCCAGCGCTACGCAGTCGAGCACCGGAAACGCCTTGACCGTGCGCAGATACGCTGCGCTGATGTTACCGCAACCAATGATTCCAATCTTGACTCTGTCCATCTCTCTCCTCTCTTGCGTTTTTTCTTGGCCTAATGCCGTGATTCTACTCCTGGCGGATATGCACCTGGCCGATGAGCCCCCAGGGCTTGAGCACATAGTCAGGCGTAAAGGTCTCGTCCGTGCGCCGGAAGGAGCGCCAGTCGGTCCAGGCCTCGCGCCCCGGCGCCAGGTGCAGCGGCCCGAGCATGTTGCGCGGACTGGTGACCACCTGGATGTCGACGGCGTTCTTACCCTCGTGCAACCATGCGGTAATGTCCAGGCCGTTGGCGGAGATCCAGGGGATGTGCCCGGCCGACTCCCCGTTGACATTGACGGTCACGTGGACCGCCTCGTACTCGCCGAGGTACAGGCGCACGCGCTTGCCCTCCAGAGGTAGATAGTCGTAGCTGCCGTGGTAGACCATAGCGCCCGCATAGTGTGGGTAGCCCTGTGTGGTCCAGTCGCCAAAATGCAGCTCGGCCTGCTCGGCGATGATGGCGCGATCGACGCTCACGCCAAAATCGCCCAGCAGGAAGACATCCTCCAGTTCCATGTGGTTGGTATACCGGCAACGGAGCTCCAGCACATTCTCGCCGCGAGCAAGACCGGGGAGTGCCACAGTATGCATGCTCCGGTCCAGGTACCAGCCGGTGGCGCCATTGTCCACCGGTTGCCCATTGAGCAGGATGTCGAACTGGTCGGCGCCCTCCACCAGCAGGCTCACTGGACCGGTGGGCACGACCTCCACGTCAAAGACAAACCGCAGCGCGGCCTCGGCACCGTCGTTCTCGTGGGGCTGTATGGCCCACTTGTAGCGCTGGGGCAGCCCGTTGTAATAGTTCGGGCGCATCCCCAGAACGCCGCGGATGGCATCCTGCGCCCGCCAGACCTCCATGGTCTCCGACCAGGGGCTACCCTTGAGGCTGTACTGGCACATGTCCAGCGTCAGGACGTTGGGATCGGTGCGGGTGAACGGGCAACGGGGCCCGATGAACCGGGTGTTCAGCGCTGTGCGCAGGGTGCGGTGGTGTACCGGCTCCGCCCGCCGCGGGCCGGGCGTCAGCGTGCCCGCCGGATCGATGACAAAGATGCGCGAGCCGGCCGGACCGAGGTGTGTCGAAAAACGCACGACGCCGTCCTGAGAGCCATCGGCAGCAAGTTCTGTGATCTGGCCGGTGAGCGGGTCCCACTCCTCCAACCGGCCCTTGCCCTGGAGCGTGACCTCGAGGTCGTAGCCGTTGCAGCGGTCGCCGTTGAACAGGAAGTAAGCGTTGCGCCCGCCAGCGGCCCTCTGCATATAGAGCACCGAGGCCGCCTCCTGCCCTCTGGTTGTGCGCAGGCTCACACGCCGGGGCACGCTGGCCTCCAGCGCAGCCTGCAGCTCGCGGCGATCCGGAATGCGTACGACGTTGCGGTGCTGCCACAGCGCACGGATGCGGTCGCTGGGCTCGGCCTCGATCATCGCCGGTGGCTCGCCTACCACGATCACGCGCCCGCCATTGTCCAGCAGGCTCTCCAGCAGCATCACCGTAGAGTTCAGCAGCGTCTCGGTTTCCTCGGGAATAATCACGACACGATAGGCCCGGCGACCCACCCAAAGCTCGTGTCCCTGAATCCGGGACTCCTCGGCCATGATCTGCTCGTCGCCGAGATCGCAGTCATAGTGCGTCGCCAGCAGCGCCTCCAGGAAGGCATTGAGACGCTCGCCATACAGGTTGGCCTGCATGGTCTGGTCCTCACCCTCGCCCATCATGGCCCAGACCGTGGCGGCGGGGTGAATCATCAGCACATCGCGCACGGCCTCGCCCTCTGTGAGGATACGGCCCACCCGCGCGAAATAGTCCTCGACGACACCGTTATAGGGCCACCAGGTGGTGTTATAGTTAAAGGCGGGGGGATAGTCGCGTTTGCGGCAGCCCCGCAGGGTGTACAGGGCCAGATGCTGGCAGCGCAGGTTCACGCCCAGCACATACTGCCAGTCGCCGACCCACTTTTGCCCCTCAAAGGTAAACTCCCAGCTGGTGCAGCCGTAGAGTTCGGATAGCACGCGCTTGCGCCCGAGTTGGCTCGCGACGCTGGAGCACTGCTTGATCGTGAGCACTTCATGGTTCTGCTCAGTGAGCATGTCGATGCCGGGCACATGCTGGTAGCGATAGTGGGGCATAATAGCGCCGCCGCGGATGGTGGCGATGCCCAGGTCGTTCTCGTTCAAATAGTGCCCGGTGAACGCCAGGCCGTGCTCCTCGCACCACTCTCCCAGCTGCTTGCTGTAGGCCTCGGTAAAGCGCTGGCTGATGGTGTACCAGTAATCATGCCGTGCCTTGGCCGCTGGCTCGCCGTCCAGGAAGAGCCAGGGCAGCGTGTCCAGCAGGTCGCGCCCGCGGCGCTCGGCGTAAAACGCCGGCAGGCCATCGGTCCAGGGCAGGGCAGGGCGCCCGGAACGGACCTGGACGGCGAACACGTTGGGCTCGTCGGTAAAGATGCCCGGCACCGCCTTGCCAAAGGCGTGACCCACCTCGCGATAGTAGGGCTCGTAGGTGGTGTCGATGAAGCAGCGCACGGCATCCGGGTTCAGGTTGTCCGCGTAGGCGTCCTGGTTGAACCACTCGCTGGGGCCAGAGATCTCCCGCCTAAAGATCAGATAGACCTGTCCCTCGGCAAGTCCCTGGGGGTTCGCGAGATCGCTGCGTTCTGCCGCGATGACGGTCCCCCCGTCGAGGGTGGCGCAAAAGAGCGCCAGCACATCGTCGCCCGTGGCCGGGACCTCGCTCACCTCCAGCGTGACCATTTTGGCCCGAAAGGCGTCCCCACCGGCGGCCGGCACGAGGCCTCCCGCCGCACCCGAGGGCCAACGGTCCTCATCGTACAGCCAGGCGCCCATGCCCTCCTCTTCGGCGACGCGCACCGTCTCACGGACGCACTCGAGCCATTCGGGGCCCATGTAGACAGTCTCGAGGCCGTCCCGCGAGTGCATGAAAAAGCCACCCATACCGTGGGCTTTCATGTCCCTGGCCTGCCGGGCCAGTTCCTCCGGGTCGAGGCGGTCATTCCAGGACCAGAACGGAGCGCCCCGCAGGTCCAGTCCCGGGTTGGTGAACTCTTGACGCAGCTTGTCCATCATAGCCTCTCTCTCGCCGTCGCTCACGGCTCGGCGATGACCGGGTTGCTCAAAGTGCCAATCCCTTCGATCTCGATCTCTACTGTGTCACCGGGTTTGAGGAACACGGGCGGTTTGCGCGCAAATCCCACGCCGGAAGGCGTGCCTGTCATGATCACCGTACCGGGGAGCAGGGTCATGGCGTCGGAAAGATACGAGATCAGCTCGCGGCAGGAAAAGATCAGATCGGCCGAGTTCGAGTCCTGCATCACCTGGCCATTCAGACGCGTCATCACGCGTACATTGTCTGGATCGAGCTCGGTCTCGATCCACGGGCCCAGGGGGGCAAAGGTGTCAAAGGACTTGCCGCGGGCCCATTGCGCATCCAGCCTGGTCTGGCAATCCCGGGCGCTGACATCGTTGCCGCAGGTATAGCCCAGCACATAGTCCAGCGCCTGATCCGCGGGCACATGCTTGGCTAGCTTTCCGATCACCATGACCAACTCGCACTCATAGTCGACCTCGTCGGGTGCCATGGTCGGGAGCATGATGGGATCGCCAGGGCCGCAGACGGCGGTCGTGGTCTTGAAAAAGATGACGGGACGCTCGGGGATGGCCATCTGACTCTCGATGGCATGCTTGCGATAGTTCAGCCCAATGGCGATGACATTTGGGGGTGCCACGGGCGCCAGCAGCTGTACCTGGTCAAGCGGGACGGTCTCTCCCGTGGGCTCCCATTCACCAAAGATATCGCCCTGGAGGAGCCGTACGATATCGTTACCTTCCAGCAGGCCATAGTGGACTGCATCCTGATAGTTAAAGCGCGCAATTCTAGCCATCGATAAGAGACCTCCATAGCAGGTTAGAGCATGAGCGCATTCTAGAGGTGAGGCATCCTGGCGTCAAGGCACGTGGAACCTTTGCGCGGGCTCGCGCGTCTATAGCGTGTTCGATGAACAAAGTGTTCCGTGGAGGAATAAGCATGCGCAGATATGGTTTCTTAGCAGTGGGTGTGGTTATCGGTTTGCTCGTTGTGGGTGGACTCTACGCCTTGCCGGGCTTGTTGGGTGGCGTCGCGGCCCAGACCAGGACGGCTACGCCGTCGACACCGGTCGTCGTGGATACGTCCCGGACAATCACCGTTGTCGGTGAGGGCTCTGTATCCACCGAGCCGGATCAGGCAGTGGTCATGATCGGTGTTGAGACCGTCGGGGATTCGGTACAGGATGCGACGGGCGAGTCCGGCGAGATCATGGAGGCCCTTCTGGAGGTCTTTGAGGGCGAGGGCGTCAAGGCAGCCGATATCCGCACCAGCGGGTACAGCGTCTGGACGGACTATGGCTCGCGCGCGGACATGATCGGTAATAACAACACGCCGATCTATCGTGTCAACAATATCGTGTCAGTGACGGTGCGCGATCTGGACAGCCTGAGCGCGATCCTGGATGGGGCGATCGAGGCAGGGGCCAACGCGATCCAGGGGATCAACTTTACCATCGAGGATAAAGAGGGTCTGGCAAGTGAGGCCCGGGCCAAGGCTACGGCCGATGCCCGCGTCCGTGCGGAGGAATTGGCAGACCTCCTGGGTCTCAAGGTCGGTGCCGTGGTGAGTGTGAGCGAAGTCGTCGGTTCGTCCGTGTACCCGGTGCTGCGTGAGGCGGCCATGGGCATGGGCGGTGGCGGCGGCGCGGGGCCGATCAGCGTCGGCAGCCTGGATTACTCGCTGCAGCTGCAGGTGGTGTACGCGATCCAGTAGCCGCGACATATGACAAAGGCCGATCCGTGCTTTCTCGGATCGGCCTTTGGTCTTCTAGGGTAGAGTCGTCATTTGCTCCTGCGGGAAGCGGCGGCCGGCTCGGCAATTGTGCCCGTCTTTTCAGTAATGGTCCCCGCCGGGAACTCGATCCAGGCCACCTCGAAGAGTGTCTCGTTGCGGTCTGGTGTGGTGAGCGTTCTGGTGAACGTCACCTGTTGCCTGGCAGGCGTCCCGTCGAACACTGTGATGCGGATCGTCACTAGAGTCGGCGGTGGGACCTCGGTATCGCAGTCGGAATCATAGTATCCGACATACGCCTTGTAGACCCCTGCAGCGGCAGTGCCGGGTGCGACAAAGACATTCTCCGGACCGAGCCCATAGGTATCATCGACGTCCAGCGCCGCGGTGGTTCCCGTCTCATTGCCATACCACACCCAGGTGCCATCAGGTTCTTGCACGTAGGTGTCGATGTCAGTGCAGTCCGTGTCCCACGTCACGGTCACCTGCAGGTCGCCAGTGCCCAGGACAGGCGATGTCTGTGCAAGGGCGGGCAATGTCCCCACGCGAACGCCCGGCTTGGCCCACTTGTCAGGGACAAGGGTCGATGCGGCTACACCTCCAGCGGCGAGACCCATGGCCTTGAGTAACCGTCGTCTGCCCTCATCCACGCCTACTGTGTGCACTTCACTTCTCTCCTTCACAATCTGCACCTCCTGATGAGTGTCATCGTATTCCTCACAGCCTAGCGACATTATACACGGTTCCAGACGCCAGGTCTAGAGGTTTCGGGGGCTAGATGCAGGATCGTCCGAGATTCCGGCCATGGACGCAATGAGTGCTTCCAGCTCGGACAGATGGCTGTAGATGGCTTGATAGCCATGCAGCTCGCGGCCAAGGGCTATCGAAACCTGGGTGCCGCTATCTGCCAGGTTGGGGGCGTTAACCAGCGACTGCAGCAGTAGAAGAACCGTCTGAGCTGGCGACAGGGCTTCGAGACGTAAGGGCTCGCCTGCGGAGTAGTACCCAAAGAGCACGTATCCAGCCGATAACCGCTGCTCGCTAGCATGCGGATTCAACCCGTCGGCTGCGATCAATAGACCGCTGGCGCTGGCCCAGGTGTGGCTTTCGAGTTCCGCCCAGGCAAGATCGGGCAGCAGGCTCCGCGGGTCGTCCTTGAGGCTGAGGGCCCGAGGTAGGGCCGCGATCTCCGTCCCGCCTTTAGCTACGTATACGAGCTCATCGGTGTGATAATGCCAGCCCTGCGAACATAACCAGGCGGTCAGCGTGCTCTTCCCTGCGCCGCTGATTCCGGGGAGCATAAGCGAGACGCCGTCGCGTTCGACCAGCCCCGCATGATACACCGCACCACCACTGCTCTGAACGACGAGATCACGGCAGACTTCTCCCATCAGGAGTTCGGCCAGATGACCTCGCGAATCGCCCAGGTAGATCAATTGATCTCCGCGATACAGCGCCAGCCGTCCAAGGGCTAACGCTCGTATCCTGTAGTCGGGTTGGGTCCCGTTCTGTGGACAGGTCGCGATGGAAGGAAAGAGAAAGGATAGCACCTCTAACCCTGCACGGTCCAGGCAAGCGACCGTAACGCTGGCGTCGGCAAATGAGAGTTCGTAGAGGTCGGGCCTATATGATAATGATGACATCTGCCGCAACCAGTGTCGAGAGCGCCTCATGGACGTCGTTGGCGACCTGCGCTTTCGACTCGGGGTAGGCTTCACTCAACAGGCGCGCAATCTCTTGCACGGAACGGTTGGCATCGCACAGCCGAAACACGAGGCCCGCCGTCTCGTTACACTGGACGATCTTGCCATCACTCGGTCTGAGCAGGATGACCTCCTGGTCCAGGACCTCCAGACGGAACCCCGGCGTTTGCTGTGGCACGGACTCTGGCTTCAGCGACATTTTAGCCTCCTGCCCATACTTGACTCACTGATGTCTCCTCGATCTCGAACTGCAGTTACAACACGCCTACACGTGATAGCATTGCTAACGCCTATGGCTGGGCGATCGGGAATCGCTGCTGGCGCCTCTCTCTAAGCAGGGACGCCGCTTGGTGAATGATGGCGACTGGGTGCAGCAAGTAACGCTGTCGCCAACAGGGAGCGTCTGCGGAGAGACCGTAGTGCAGTCTCAACCACCATTCAGAAGGCCCCAATGTGTCGGCGAGGATACGAGCAAGTCCCTTATTGCGTTGCTCTGAGATGCTGTGCCTGGGCCACCCATCGAACTCTTCACCCACGCCCACAGGCAGTCGTCGCCTCTCCAGCCCCGCGCTTGTGCGAATCGATGGCGGGAGAGGGCATAGACAATCGATGAGCGACAGCGTATCCAGCACTTGCGGATAGTACGAATGCACTCGACCCCAGTCGAGATGTCCAGCCCTCTCCTCCGCGATGCCGACGATGTCGGTGATCCAGACAAGCCTCCAGGGCAGAAAGACCGTTGTGTGAAACCTCAAGTGCAGGCAGAGATGCCAGAGCAACGGCTCGAGTCCGAGTGTTTGAGCCACCAGATCGTGATCGCCGACGGGGAAGGTCAGGCGCTCCGTATCAAGGTCCCGCAAGGTCATTGAGACAGGGAAACCCTCCTCAAACAGATCACTGTGGAGCTCGATACCGACCCAGGTGTCCTCGATGGTCACTCCTGCGGTACTCAGCCCTTTACCGTGCTGGCCGGCGTCTGCTGCAGGTTTGCCCATGCCCAGCTCGCGCAGTACACCGGCAGCTCTGTCAAGGTCGGACGTATCCACCAGCAGGTCTAGGTCGCTCATGGGGCGCAGGGCTGGGTCCGGGTAGAGCAGGTGGGCGAGGGCGCCCCCCTTGACCACGATCACCGGGATACCATCGGCCTCCAAGGCGCCGACCACCTGAGCTAGCACGCGCGCCCGGACCTGATTATCATGCCGGTGCCGCAGGTAACTGCCCATCAGAGCCATCGACACCGTTGTGGGCAGGCACACGCCGGCGTCCTGTAGATGACGATAGGCAAGCGGGCCCATACCGTGCCGTTCAGCCTCGGCCGGAAAGCTCGCCCACGACGTTGTATGTTCTGCCAAGTCTCTCAGACGCCTGTAGGTTTCGGCATCACCTTCCAGGGAGACACATGCCGCCAGTATGTCCAGGTTACTCATAGCGCTATTCTAGCATTGTCAGGGCTGGACGCGAAAGCCGGCATCGTTTTATGTGATGCCGTGAACCTCTAGGAGCTGCAACATGCGGAGCGACCGAATACAAGCCGGCTGGAACAAGCATCAATAATGAGCTAGAATCTCCATACGGCATTCGGGAGGTGATCATGACCCAGGACAATGAACTGGCACGACTGATGCAGGCGGCAGAGTCCGTTCCGGCGCAGTTCGATCTGAGCGGTCGCGCGGCGCTGGTGGTGGGCGGCACCAAAGGCCTGGGGCGGGCCATGGCGCTGGCGCTGGCCGCGGCGGGTGCCGATGTGTGCGTGGCCAGCCGCGGGCCCGCCGGGCTCGGTGAGGCCGCTGAGGCTATCAGCCAGCTGGGGCGCCGCGGATCCTCGTTCGCGTTGGATGCTACCGACGAGCGGCAGGTGGAGCGCCTGATGGCTCACATGACCGATACCTACGGCCGCATCGACATCCTGGTCAACAGCCAGGGCATTGTCCATCTCGAGCCGATGGCCGAATTCGATATCGATGCCTGGCAGCGGGTGATGGACGTCAACCTGAAATCGGTCCTGCTCTGCTGCAAGCATGCCGCGCGGGTGATGCTGGCCCAGGGCAAGGGCAAGATCATCAACATATCGTCCGTGCGGGGCTTTCAGGGCCGCGCGCAGGATGCCGCCTATGCTCCCAGCAAGGGCGCCGTGAATCAACTCACGCACTCGATGGCGATCGAGTGGGGTCCCCAGGGCATCAATGTGAATGGCATCGCGCCGGTGTTTACCCGCACGGCTATGGCAGCCCCAATGCTGGATGATCCCACCACGCGGGCCTGGATCTTGAGCCGTATCCCCATGAAGCGTCCCGGCGAGCTCGAAGATCTGTTCGGCCCCGTGGTGTTCCTGGCATCGGACGCCTCGAATTTCGTCAACGGCCACATCCTGCCCGTCGATGGCGGGTGGTTGGGCGCCTGATGCAGCGCGAGGGAGACAAGGAACCGATGCAGCCTGCCAGGACGATTCTGGGTATCAGTGGCAGCCCGCACCCCGAGGGCAACACGGCGTATGCACTCCGCTATGCGCTGCGCGTCGTCGAGGAGTTGGGCGTGGCCACCCGGTATATCGCGCTGCCAGATCTGGCTATCGGCTTTTGCGATGGGTGCTTTGCCTGCCGCTCGGGTCGTTGCGTGTACGACGATGACATGGTCCAGGTCTATGATGCGCTGCGTGCCTGCGACGGGCTGATCCTGGCCTCGCCTGTCTATATGGGCATGGTCACGGGGCAGATGAAGGTGTTTTTCGACCGCACTGTCCTGTTCCGTACCGG
>CAZMAI010000039.1:0-6295 GCA_964564195.1 uncultured Anaerolineales bacterium
GCATAGTCGGCCATGATGGCATCGACGTCGCCGCGCATCAGCGCCCCGACATGATCCTGAAACACCTGTTCGGTTGAGCGTGCCATTTCACTTGCCTCCGTGTACTGTAAAGAGCCCTGGCCGCCCGTGCGGTCAGTCCATGATTGCCCCCTGGTCTCTCACAGACTCCAACACGATCCGGCCCAAGGCCTCCGGCTGCGTGAGCAGCGGCGCGTGGTCGCAGCCGGCCATCACCACCCGCTGAGGCCCAGTGTTCGCTGTGCCGGATCCCGGCCCCTTGCACTCCTTCACCTGCACTCTAGCAGACGACTATCACGAAACTATCAAAGGACTCTGCCTGAAGGGGCATCTTCGGCTGATTCGTGCCAAAATCCGGCTACTCCGCCTGGGGGCTCCGCCTGGGGGCTCCGCCCAGCGCGATCCGGCGGGCCGTGGCCTGCCGGGTCGCGCTGCGTGGGTCCTACCTGTGGATCGTGATGTCGCCGCGCATGACGGGCATCCAGGGGAGATGAATGTCGATGTCGAGACACGTTGGATCCATGCAGGGGTCGCACTGATAGCCCAGGTCCGCGTCGGCATTGCGAAGCTAAACGGCCATCGCTCAATGTTCGCTGCCCGGGCCTCCGTCCTGCACCGGTCGCGCACCGGCCTCATGGCTATCACTCCTCAGTCCAGCGCCACACGATAATCCAGACCTTGAATCCAGAAGGAATGTTCAGGCCGAGGTTCTTGTTCATGTTCGCTATAGCCGCCTCGGACAAGTCGTACTGCAGCGAAAGCGCCAACCGGTCAGAGCCCCTCGCCCACGAGGTGACGTGCGAGAACACTGTCTCCCACTCGTGCACGAACGTCCAGCCGTCCTCGGGCAGGGCTGCAGCGTAGTGCTCCTTCACCAGCGACTTGTCGTCGGTGGTGAGGTACCACGCCAACGGTGTTTCGTCAGGAACCTTGAGGGGCGGTGAAGAATAGGTGAGCTTGTGGTGCGTGAGCCACTCACTGGCGGCCAACTCGGGCACCTCCAGTTGCTCGGCCCCCGGGTAGACCAGCGCATCAGCGCCCGGGTCACCCGAGGACGCGGCCGGCGGCTCCGCGGAGCCATCGCTGGCCCGGCTCGCACAGCCGGCGACGCCAGAGATCACCAGGGTCACAGCCAGCACATACATCAGACATCTTCCATATCCCTGGCTCATCGCACACCTCCCTCCGTTCTCTTGCCTGACCCGGCGCGGGGCAGGCTGCTTGCACCCATACCGCCCAACAAGGGTATCCGCTGGCATCATCCCTGCTCCTCCTTCTCCGGGTGGTGCGTTGGCTGGCTCCCGACATACTCGCGCAGGTACGTGCACAGCGCCTCGAGATCGCGAAAGCTCTGGCGCTCGCCGCTGTGGGCGTGCTCCAGCGAGGCCCGCAGGCCAGCCCCCGTCTGGTCCTCGACCCGCCAGATCCGCAGCATATAGGCCACGTACGGCCGGTCCTCCCCGTGCTGCACGGTGCTGCCTCCCTCTGCTCTGTCTCAACTGCATTCTGATGGGCGACTATCATGGCAGTATCACGGGATTATCAATGGTTACTCTTGTAAAAGCGTTGACTTGTCATCCGCCGTGTGACATAATCGAAAAGGATAGACCGGTCCCTACTGGCCTGGGATCCCGCGCCTCGCCATCACACTCCTACACTGCATCCTGCGGGTCGAGCGGGCTCTCCGGGCGCGGAGTGTGACCCATGGCGCGACTCTCAATCGCCCTCTTTGGCCCGCTGTGCGTGACGCGCGACGGCGAACCCCTGGGCGGCATCTACTCGGACAAGGTCCGGGCCCTGTTGGCCTATCTGGCCGTGGAATCCGGCCGTCCCCATCGCCGTGAGACCCTGGCAGGCCTCCTCTGGCCCGAATCGCCCGAGCGCAGCGCGCGCCACAGCCTGAGCCAGGCCCTGCACAACCTGCGCCGGGCTCTGGAGCTGGACGAATGCGGCTCGGACGCAATGCCGTGCCTGGTCGCCACGCCCCAGAGCATCTCCCTGAGCGCCGCGCCGGGGTGCGTCGACGCGGTCGCCTTCTTGGCACTGCTGGAGGCTTGCGAAACCCATGACCACCCCAGCCTGATCTCCTGCTCGGCGTGCCGGGAGCGCCTGCAGCAGGCGGTGGCGCTGTACAGGGGCGACCTGCTGGCCGGGTTCTCGCTGCAGGACAGCCCCGCCTTTGAGGAGTGGCTCCTGCTGCAACGGGAGCGGTTCAGGCGCCAGGCCGTCGACGCGCTGCGCGCGCTCGCGTCGCCGGGCGCCAGCGGTGACGGCAGCGCGCCCCTGGACGCTGCCCGCCAGTGGGTGACGCTCGAGCCGCTGGATGATGAGGCCCGGCGCGGGCTGATGCGGGCGCTGGCGGGAGGGGGTCACCGCGGCGCCGCCCTGGTACAATTCGAGCGTTTCGTCGATACGCTGGCGGACGAACTTGGGGTCGATCCCGAGCGGGCAACGGTCGCCCTGGCCGAGCACATCCGCGACGGCGCTCTGAGCCTCGGTGGTGAAGAGGGAGCGTCCGACGCCGGTCTGGCGGCAGGCGCGCTGCTGGCCGAGCCCCGGGCGCCGCCGGCCTTTCTCTCCAGCCCCGAGCGGTATTTGCCGCCGCTGTTCGTGGCGCGCGAGCGCGAGCTGGCCCAGTTGGACGGTCATCTGCAGACGGTACTGGCGGGCCAACCGCGCGTGGTGTTCGTCACGGGCGAGCCGGGCAGCGGCAAGACGGCGCTGCTGCGCGCGTTCCAGCAGGGGGCCCTGGCGGCGGACGGCGAGATGGTCACTGCGACGGGGCACTGTAACGCGCACACCGGCCTGGGTGACCCCTATCTGGCCTTTCGCGAGATTCTGGCCCAGCTCACGGGTGAGGTGGAGTCCGCCTGGGCGGCGGGGGCGATCAGCGGCGAGCAGGCCCGGCGGCTGTGGGGGCTGGCGCCCGAGACCGCTCAGGCGCTGGCGGAGGCCGGCCCCGATCTGGTGGGCACGCTGGTCTCCGTCGGGCCGCTGCTCGAGCGCGCGCGGGCCGCTGGCCCCGTGCCCTGGCTGGGCACGCTGGAGCGCCTGGCGAGCGACTGGCAGACACGGCGCGTGGAGCAGTTGCGGCAGGCGGCCCTCTTTAGCCAGGTCACGGCGGTGCTGCAGCGGCTGGCTTGCCGGCACCCGCTCGTGCTGGTGCTGGAGGATTTGCACTGGTCCGATGCGGGCACGGTGGCGCTCCTCTTTCACCTGGGCTGCCATCTGGCGAACGACCGCGTGCTGATCGTGTGCTCCTACCGTCCGGCGGAGGTGCTGGCGGCGGCCGTTGACCACGCTTCGGGCAACGCCCGCCATCCGCTGGTGCCAGTGGTGCACGAGTTCGCCCGGCGTTTCGGCGAGATCGAGGTCGATCTGAATCGCGCTGACGGCCAGCGGTTTGTGGATGCCCTCATCGACAGCGAGCCCAACGCCCTGGGGAGTGCCTTTCGCACGACGCTGCTGCGGCAGTGCGACGGCAACGCGCTCTTTACCGTCGAGGTCCTGCGCGACCTGCAGGAGCGGGGGCGCCTGGTGCGGGATGCCCGGGGCCACTGGGTGGAGGCTGCGCTGCAGGATTCGGCAAGCCTGCCGGCGCGCGTGGAGGGCGTGCTGGCCGAGCGCATCGGTCGGCTGCCGCCGCCGCTGCAGGAGGCGCTGCGGGTGGCCAGCGTAGAGGGTGAGACCTTTTCCGTCGAGGTACTGGCGCACGTGCTGGGGCGTGAGTCGCCGGGCGTGGTGCGCTGGCTGAGCGGCGATTTGAGCCGTACCCACCACCTGGTCAGTCCCCTGGAGGGCCCGCTCGCCGGCACGGCCACGCTGGGGCGCTACCGCTTCCGCCACATTCTCTTTCAGAACTATGTCTACGGGACGCTGGACGCCATAGAGTGCGCCTATCTGCACCGCGCCGTGGCCGAGGCGATCGAGGCGACCGCGCACGAGGATGGTGACGACCATGTGCTGGCGCTGGCCCGGCACTATGAGGAGGCGGGCGACGCTGATAAGGCCTCCAACTATCTGCAGCGCGCAGGCGACCGCGCCATGCGGCTGGTGGCCTTTGCGGAAGCCGAGGAGCTCTACACCAGGGGACTTGAGCTGCTCGCGTCCGTGCCGCAGGGCAGGGACCGGGACGCGGCGGAGATCGACCTGCTCCTGCGTCTGGCAGGTGCCAGGGGGATCAGCGCTGGCTTTGCGGATCCGCGGCTGGCGGACATCGCGCGACGTGCTCTATCGCTGGGAGAACGGCTGCAGGACGACCTCTCGAGCTACCGCGCCCTCTCTGTGCTCCTCAACTATCACATTGAGGCCGGGGCCTATGAAGCCGCCACGACTGAGGGCGAGACGCTGCAGGCTCTGGCGCGTTCGCTAGAAGACGAGGACCTCGCCGCCTGGGCGCGGAACTGGTGTGCTTGGATGTGGCTATTCCGCGGCCATTTTGCCTCGGCCGTCCGCGACGTCGAGCCCATCCTGGCCCTCTGGAAACGCGGTGATCTCGACGCGCTGCGCGCCAGGCTGAACCAGAGGCGGCCATTCGTGAGCAGGTCGCTGGTCACCATCGTCATGGCGCTCGCTCCGATGGGCCACTATACCCGGGCTCTGGGGTATTTGAGTGAGGCACTGGAGCTGGGGCGCGCGTCGGCTCCGGGGATCGATGAGTGCTTTGTGGCCGGCCTGGCCGCCTTTTTCTACTGCGAGACCCGCGACTATGAAAAGGCCCTAAGGTGGGCCTTGGAGTACTGCGCGCTTGCCGAGCGTGGCGGGTTTGCCACCTGGTCGCAGGTGGGCCGGGCGTACGAGTGCTGGGCCCGGGCGCAGATGGGCGAAGCTCACGAGGTGCTGCAGCTGGCGCGCGATCTGCTGGCGCGTGCTGAGGCGCAGCGCTATGGATCGCATCTGCCCGGGTATCTGCGCGTGCTGGCCGACTGCTGCGTGGCAGCCGGCAGGCCCCAGGAGGCTCTGGCGACCGCCAGCCGGGGACTGACCCTCTGTGCTGAGCATGGTTACGGACAGCATCTGGTCCCGTTGCATCTGGCCCGAGCCCAGGCGCTGCTGCTGCTCGATCCTCCCGACGCCATTGGCGCCGAGGCTGCGTTCAACGATGCCCTCGCCGTGGCCCGGCGCCAGGAGGCGCACCTGTTCGAGCTGCGCGCCGCGGTGGCGCTGGGGCGCCTGTGGTCCAGCCAGGGCAGGACCGATGAGGCCCGTGCCCTCGTCCAGCCCGTGTACGACTGGTTCACCGAGGGGTTCGACCTGCCCGACCTCGTCGAGGCCCGGGAGTTGCTGGCGGAGGTGGGGTCATAGACGCAGGCATGAGCGCGCAGCCCTGGTCAGAGCGGGCTGCGCGCCGTCTCTTGTTCGTCTTGAATGCCAGCTGCCAGAAGCCACAGCGCGGTGGACGACTCCTTTTTCACTCGATAGGGCATTCGGACCTCGGCTGCTGCAGGTGCGCCAGCAGTCGTCCCCATACGTCGGGACAGTTCATTGCCAGTGACATGTGGTCGATGCCCGGGTTGTCGTGGAACTCGAAATGGTAGCAGGGCATCGTTTCCCAGGCCGTCACCGATTCGTTGGAGATGTCCTCGTCGCTGCCGTCGCCGTCTCGCATGATCCAATCCTCGATGTCCGTCATCAATTGGCCGACGCTCAGATCAGAGACCTGCAGACCGACAAGGGTTGGGATGCCCGAGCCTATTTCTGCATACACGTCGACATTCGGATAGTGTGGCGGGAGGAACCGGACCAGCCCAAAGTAGTAAGGCGCGATCCTCTCGGAGAGCGTCAGCCCGGCGTCATGGTACAACTCCAGGGCGTCCTGCGGCGTGTACATTTTTCCATCGGGGCCGATGCGGATGATCACTTCCTGTTCCCCAAAATAGTCCGGGTCCGATGCGGTGATGTAGGTCGAGGGGTGGCTGGCATACATGGCCGCGCTGGTTGCTGCCTGAGCCGCGTCCGTGGGCAGAGATGCCGTGGCGATATTGGCGCCTGTAAAGAGCACCGTGTGGAGCCAGCCACCGCCAGGAAAGTTGCCTGCGATTGAGGTGAAACCGTGGATGTGCTTGTTCTTCCATCGCTGTGAAGTGTGCGTGAGCAGGTACTGGGCATAGACCGGCCCGTTGGAGTGCGCCACCAGGTGCACGGGCGTGTTCCCGTTCTCGCGATAGGTCTCCTCGATCAGTTCGATGGTGCGTTCGAGAAAGCGGCCCATGTCCGGGGTCAGGCGAAAGTCGTAGCCTGCCACCCGGATGTTCACGTTGCGCTGGTAGCCGTTCTG
>CAZMAI010000039.1:6395-18087 GCA_964564195.1 uncultured Anaerolineales bacterium
CTGCGCCGCCTCGATCTTGAGCATTGCCGCGTCCCGGGGCAGCAGGAACCGCTGGCTCACCAGCGAATCGGCTGCCTGCGCGAACTGGCTGACATAGGCGCCGTGGTTACGAAAGACCTCGCACCGCATATCTATCAAAGCCCCCACCAGACCGCCCATCCAGTAGATCGACATGTCGGATGCGATATACTGCCCGCGGCCGATGGCCAGATCGGGCATGCGCACGCCGCCCAGGGCGTTGCCCAGGGCATCCCGCGCGATGCCAGTCTCGACGCCGTACACCGGGTCGATCTCCCCGGCGGGAGCGGCCGCGATCAGGGTGCTGGGCGGGGGCGCCACGCCCTCCATCACCCAGGCATGTCCGGCCGCCAGCACCGCGCGCATCGCCAGTGTCCAGTCCAGGGTATTAGTGCCCACGTTGGGTTCACCGTAGAGCGCCCGTGAGAGGGCATTGTTGGGGATATGCGCCGCCCCGGCGAACTCATAGAACCGGTAGGTGTCCGACTCGCCGTGGGTCGCGGCCGAGTGCAGGCCAAAGAGCGCGTCCGCGACGGTTTCCGCCTCGGTCTGCACGATGATGACCTTGCCGGTGTTCTCCGGCTGCTCGTGGGTTTCGCGGTACCAGCGAGGGGTCACCAGCAGCGAGAGGTCAAACAGTCCCTCTCCCTGCGGGGTGTGCAGCACCTCGTGGATCGCATAGGACGTGAACGAGATGCCTGTGGCATACACCCGCTCCACCGTGCCAACCATCGCCAGGCCCTGCGGCTCTGTCTGGATCGCCCCCACAAAGCTGGAGATGATCGCGGCCGCGTCGGCCACCTGTGCCGGTGTCATGCCGCCCAGCGGGCTAAAAGGCATTACATCGCCCAGGTACCAGCGCAGCGCGGCGTGCATGAACCCGTTCTCGAACAGATATTGGGGCGAGAGAAAGAACTCGCGCCCGCCCGGATAGTCGCCCAGGTGGTAGGGCTCCACGATCAGGGTCCCGTTGCTGCGGGCCGGGTCCTGCGGTGCCACCACCTCGAACAGCACGCTGTAGGGGCCGCCGGGGGCCATGCCCTCGAACTGGCCCACATATCGTACATACTCTACGCCCTTGAACTTGCCGTACGGACTTGCCGTGACTCCGGTAAAGGGGCCGTCGCTCGCCGTCACCGGACCGGGCGCCATGCTGCACAGGCCGAGCATCAGCGCCAATACCAGAAAGAGTCGTGCTCCCAGTAACCTGTTCATTGTACTTCCTCCCATGATCTTCCTCTGTTCGAGTACTTGCCCACCCCGAGCCGGCTGTGTCCGCTGCTCCTGGGATCCTGCGCCATATTCCATGGGCGTCCTCCTTCTCCACACGCCGGGCCGCTTGCCCGCTCAAGGCGCTGTCGCGCCCCTCTCACGCTGCCTCACCTGCATTCTGGCAGAGGGGTATCATGGCGCTGTCACGAAAGTATCATTGGGCGCGCGAAGTGAGAGGTTGGCCAGGCTTTCTTGGGCCTGTGATCTGCAGGGCACCGGTCGCGCACGTCGCTGGCCGCCGAGCCGGACAGCCGCGCGCCAGGCGCAGGGCCATGGGGCCGCCGGCCCCACGGTCACCCCCGGATCCGCATTTCGCTCGCATTCACCTCACTCACCGCCACGCTCGCTGAACCCCACAAGAGTATTCTTGCCGTCGTACACTGCCGTCAGCCGGTTGTCTGTATCGTCGTACAAGTACGTGCTCCAGTCACCGCTTCCGGTCACTGTGATACCGCTGGTCTGCGACCCCAGTGTCAGAGGCGCCAGTCCCATTATCCCGGGACGACCGTCTAGCGCGGTCACCTCAAAGCCTGCAAAGTCGTTATTCTCAAGCGCCATGCCCGAATCAGCGCCTTGCTTCTCGCCGACCATCAGTGCCGCGTAGCCTCGTCCTGTGAAGCGGTTGTTGCTGATGATCGCATCACGTGTGCCATTGACGTACATCGAAGCGCCGAGAGGCTCGCGCACTCCTTCGCGATGGAACAGATTGTTCTCGACGGCGACCTTGAGCAGTCCATTATCGACGACCTCGACGCCGCTGCGCTCGCAGTCGCCGCGCTGCCGTATCGTGCTCCCCTCGACCGCGATCTCCGAGGATTCTGACGCGCACTGACCCTTATTGACAGAGATCGGCTGCTCGCAGGCCCACACCTTGAGCGCAGAGGCCCCTTCGGTCTCGACCGACGTCATGCTCACGCTACAGGCGTTCAGGACGGTAGCGCCGAACAACGTGCTAACCAGGTTTGTAGCCGCCACATGGGAGATCGTGATATCGACGTCGCGCAGGCCCCGGTCGGCCGTGATGCCGGTGCCCAGGTCCTTGAAGGTGACCAACTCCTTGTCGCCTTTGCCGCCCACGGTCAGCCTGCTCCCCGGCAAGTCATCGAGCTCAATCCCGTTGCCCATCTCCTCAAAGAGCGCGTCATTGACCGCGTGGTCACCGGCCAGGCCGCGCAGCGCGATGGCCGCCGCCAGATTCGAGCTACCGGACGGTTGGGCGGCACCAAGGATCGCCAGGTCGGTCCAGGAGGTGTTCACGGCGCGCGGCTGGCCCAGCCCGCGGACGTAAAAGGCACGGAGGGCCGTGCTATCACCGTCTGCTTCGGCGTGCGTCTCGCTCTCACCTTCGATGTCCAGCGTCAGCCCCTCGACACGCAGGTCGCAGGGCGCGTTGCCGTCATAGGTCAGGGCAAAGAGCACACCCATGGGTCCCAGGTCGGGATCCTGCCAGATTGCCAGGACGGTTCCTGGAGCGACGCGGATCAGGGTCCGGTCGCGTCCCGCGCCACGCAGCGTGCCGCAAAAGTTGAGCGCGCTCACCGGCGCGGACAGCGTGAACTCTCCCGCTCCCAGGCTGACCACGCCCCCCGGTCCGCCGGCGATCGCCTCATCGATGGCCTGCTGGATCGCCGCCGTGTCGCTTGCGCCCCCTGGCGCGACCTTATAGGTCGTTCCCTTTGCGCAGGCGGTAGGCAGCAGCAGACAAACCAAAACTAGCATGACCAGTTCCATTCTTGTTTTCATCAGAGTCTCCTTTCCGTCACCTAGCTCAGTGCGTCGCATGGCAGGTGCCCGCCCGCGATGACGGTCAACTCCGGCGCTCTTCCTGGCAGGCCACCGGCGATGTGCCTCACTGGGACGCTCGCATGCCTGTTTTTCGGTCTCGCTTCCTATCGTTCATCTTCGGCCCCAGTATGACAGCCCGATATCATGGCACTGTCATCTAAGCGTCATCTGCGCATCATGATGTCGTGACACCGGGCACATGGCTGTGGCGACGAACGGGGCTGGATACCACGACACAGGCCTGCCCCCGACAAGAGGTCCTGTCGGAGGCAGGGTCTGACCTAGCCAGGGTTAGGGCACCGTCGATCCGGTGCCCTACGGCATCCTGACCTCGACGTCGCCGCCGGTGATGACGAAGGGGATGATCTGCGAGCCTTCCGGAACCACGCAGCCAAGGGGAGTGCCCTCATCCGGATAGAAGTAGCCATCCAGAGGCGACCAAAAGATGACCTCGTCCTCACCGTCAGGGCCGCCATCGATCACCCTGCCGATTTTGAGCCGCCCCTCCCAATCACCGAGCATCTCCTTCCACCAGTCCGGGACCACTATCCTCACGATCTTGCCCGAGTAGATCGCTTCCGATCTACCGTCATCCGTCACACCGAATTGGACGCAGTCGTACTCGACCTTCAGGTAGCCAAACTCGGTAGGCGAAATCTGCCATTTGGTGGTTGCGAATCCCTTGGCAGTGCCGCTTTCGTCGACCTGGTGGATGTTCCAGATGTAATGCATGTTGTAGAGAGCCACGTTTCCCTGTGGATCCGGGCCTGCGAGTAGTCCAGTCGCGACCCCCTTGACCTTGCCAGCGGGGTCTGCCAGAACGGGCGCAGCGAGGATCGCAGTGATCGCCAACGCGATCAGGATGACTCTGAACAGTGACACGAACTCTATACGCCGTCTCATTTCCCTGCTCCTTTGTGTGAAACTTGTCCTTCTCTACGGTTGGTGACGGGTGTCATGCACGTCACATCACCTCCTCTCGGCGAGGCCTGAGCACCCTTGTCCTCAGGGTGCCGCGATCTGCACGCACTGCACCCCTAGGCCCTGCATGCCCGGACCAAAGCAGCCGTCGCACGAGACGCAGGCCGCGTCCGATGCATCGCCGGAGCGCCAGCGGGCGACCAGATCCGGCTCGCGTATCAGGGGGCGGCTCATCGCGACACAATCGCACACGCCCTCGGCCAGGAGCGTCTCCGCCGTCGCCAGGCTGCGGATCCCGCCCACCAGGATCAGGGGCAGGCTCACGCGCGCCTTGAACTGCTCCGCGGCATCCCGCCAGTAGACGGCCGGGTCGCCGGCGCGGGCGTAGCTGTTCTGCGGCTCGCCCTGCATCAGCGCCAGCGTGGTGCCGCCGCTCAGCTCGATGGCGTCGACCCCGGCTTCCTGCAGCCAGCCGCAGACGGTCAGCATGTCGCTCACGCCAAAACCCTCGGGCAGGCGGTCCTCGGCGTTGATCTTGACCAGGATCGGATACCCATCGCCGGTCTCCTGCCGCACCCGGCGCACCACTTGCAGGAGCAGACGCGCGCGATTCTCCAGCGCGCCGCCATAGTCGTCCGTCCGGTGGTTGAACCAGGGTGAGAGAAACTCGCTGAGCAAGTAGCCGTGCGCGGCGTGGACCTGGATCGCGTCGAAACCCGCACGCACGGCGCGGCGCGCTGCCGCACCAAAGGCCTCCACGATCTCATCGATCTCCCCGGCGGTCAGCGCCCGCCCCAGAGGACCCTGTTGCGTCATCATCGGCGAGGGGCCCACAGGCTCCTGTCCGGTCAGCTCAGCCGCTGCCTGCAGGCCGCTGTGCGCAATCTGCAGCGCGATTCGTCCCCCGACGTCATGGACGGCCTGCACCATGGCAGCCAGGCCGGGCTCGAGCGCATCGCGATCACCACAGAGCGCCCCGGGCGCAAATCGGCTCGCTCCGTCCACCATGGCCCCTCCGGTGACGATCAGTCCCACGCCGCCGCGGGCGAGGGCCGCCAGCGTGTCGACGAGCCTGGGCGTGCAGCCACCTTCCGCGTCGGCCATGCCCATCCAGGTCGCCGAGCGCACCGTGCGGTTCTCCAGCGTGAGGCTTCCGATGGTGATTGGCTCGAACAGACTCGGCCTGGCAGCGCCCCAGTTGACTTTGTCCTGTGTGTTCATCCTGGTTCCTCCTGATCCCGGTTGTCGCTTGCAGGGCCGCCAGCCAACGGCGCGCCCTGCGCCCACCTGTTCTCTCGTCCCCTATTGCAGGGGCGACCCCTCGGCGTCCTGCGCCACAGCCACGTCCTCGCTATCGCTGCCGGTTGGCTCGGCCCCTGGCCGGAATACCGCGTTGCCGGCGGCGGCCAGGTCGAGCAGCGCCTGCAAGTACCGCACCAACTCCTCGAGGCTGCCAAAGCCTTGCCGCTGGCCCGTGCGGGGTTCCTCAAGCGAGGCGTGCCAGAGGTCGCCCTGCCCCTCCTCGACCTTCCAGAGGCGCAGCATGTAGGCCCGGTAGCATGGGTCCATTCTGGACATCGCCGGCCTCCCTTCGCGATCTATGCTCAGTGTAGCCCCTCGGTCTCATGGCATTATCACGGAATCGTCACAAGCCCTTGAAAAGATGGGGCACGGAGGCTATGATTGGTTGACGATACCGTTATTGCCACTCGGGGCGGTATCCGTGCCGTCCGTCACAGGGAAGGATCGTGCCATGGGGATCGTCACCGTCACCCTTCTGGGGCCTTTCCATGTAACGGTGGACGGGCACCAGGTCGCAGCTTTTCACTCGGACAAGGTGCGGGCACTGCTGGCTTTTCTTGCCGCTGCGCCGGGCCGCCCCCACCGCCGCGAGACGCTCGCGGGCCTGCTCTGGCCTGACTATCCCGAAAGCAGTGCCCGACGATCGCTGAGCCAGGCCCTGTATTCGCTGCGCCGCGCGTTGGGGACCACCGACAGCGGGGGTGCACCGTGGCTTTCGGCGAGTCGAGACGCGGTTGAGTTTCGGGCTCCCTCGGGGTGGCGGATCGATGTGGTCCATCTTGCGGACTTGCTCGATGCCTGCCGGGCCCACGTACACGCGGACCCCTACACCTGCCCCTCTTGCGGTGCCCGATTGGCTCAGGCTGCTGCGCTCTACGGCGGTGAATTCCTGACGGGTTTTTCGTTGCCAGACAGCGCGGCCTTTGACGAGTGGCAAACGGTCGCGCGGGATCGTTACCGGCGCATGGCCGTGGAGACTCTGCGCAGCCTGGCGGCCCGCGGCGAGCGCGGCGGTGATACTGGTCAGACGCTGGCCTATGCCCGGCGCTGGGCGCTGTTGGAGCCGTTGGACGAGCGGGCGCACCGTCAGATCATGCGATTGCTCGCTATTGACGGCCAGCCTGCAGCGGCGCTGGCGCAGTATGAAGCCTGTTGCCACACCATCGGTGACGAACTGGGCGCCGGGCCGGACGTGCGCACACAGATGCTGTACGAGCAGATCCGCGATAGCCTTTTCCCCCCAGAGAGCGTGCATGCGCCAGCAGACTCCCCGGTATCACCTGGCTTTCTGGCCGGTGACGAACACTATCGACCCTCGCTTTTCGTGGCGCGCGAGCAGGAACTGGATCGGCTGGCGTCGAACCTGCAGCGATCCCTGGCCGGCGAGGCCGGGTTCGTCTTTGTCTCCGGCGAGGCGGGCTCCGGCAAGACTGCCCTGCTGCAGGCCTTTGGGCGGCGGGCGCAGGCGGAGCACAGCGACCTGGTCGTGGCTACCGGGCGCTGCAACGCCCACACCGGCATCGGCGATCCCTACCTCGCCTGGCGCGAGATTCTGGCGCAGCTCGCCGGGGATGTGCAGGGCGGCTGGGAGGGCGGATCGATGCGCCGCGACGAGGCCGCGCGGCTGTGGGCGCTCATGCCGCTGACTTGCAGGGCGCTGGTGGAGGTGGGCCGCGATCTGCCCGGCACGTTGCTGGACGGCGAGGCCCTGCTGGCCCGGGCAGAGTGGGCCGCACGGCCCGAAGCGACCTGGGTAGACGCCCTGCGGGGGCTGATCGCGCAGCGCCGGTCTGCGACAACTCCCGACCTGCGGCAGGTAGCGCTCTTTCAGCAGTTGACCGCGGTACTGCAGCGCCTGGCGGGCCACCACCCCCTGCTGCTGGTGCTCGAGGACCTGCACTGGGCCGATGCGGGCACCGTCAGTCTGCTCTTTCACCTGGGGACCCACCTGACCGGCGCACGCATCCTCATCGCCGGCTCCTTTCGCTCTGCGGAGCTGGCGGCAGTAAGCGAGAGCGAAGCATCTTTACAGCGGCATCCGCTGGAGCCGGTGCTGCACGAGCTGCAGCGGCGCCACGGCGAGATCATCCTCGATCTCGACCGCTCTGATGGCCGCGATTTCGTCTCGGCCCTGCTGGATGCCGAGAGCAACGCGCTCGATGACTCTTTCCGGGAGGCGCTGTACCGCCAGACCGGGGGCAATGCGCTCTTTACCACCGAGCTGCTGCAGGCCATGCGCGAGCGCGGGGCGCTGCGGCGCGATGGGTCGGGGCGTTGGCGCCTGGAGGAGGCCGTGCGCTGGGGCGATTTGCCGCCACGCGTCGAGGGCGTGATCGCCGAACGGGTGGGGCGGCTGCCGGCCGGCCTGCAGGAGGCGCTGCGGGTGGCCAGCGTGGAGGGCGAGACGTTTACGGCGGAGGTGGTGGCCCGGGTGCTGGGGACCGAGCCGCGAGCGCTGGTGCGCGAGCTCAGCGGCGGCGTCGCGCAGCGCCAACGCCTGGTGGCCAGCGTCGGGTTGGGTGTCGTGGCTGGCCAGCCTCTGAGCCGCTACCGATTCCGGCACATCCTGGTCCAGAGCTATCTGTACGGCAGCCTGGACCGCGCTGAGCGCGCCTACCTTCACCGCGATGTAGCGGAGGCACTGGAAGCGACGTACGGCGAGCATGTAGAAGAGAGGGCACTGGAGCTGGCCAGGCACTATGAGGAGGCCGGTGTCGCGGACCGTGCCGCGGCCTATCTGAAGCAGGCAGGCTATCGCGCGGCGATGCTATCCGGCTACCACGAGGCTGAGGAACTCTATACCCGCTCACTGAGCCTGTTGGAGGCGGTTCCCGAGAGCCGGCAGACCCGGGAGCTGGAGCTCGCCCTGCGGACGGAGCTGTCACGGGTGCTGCAGGGAACCGTGGGGGTGACTGACCCACGCGTGGGCCGCGAGTATCAGCGCGTTCGCCAACTGAGCGAGGAGTTGGGTCAAACGCCCCAACTCATCGAGGCCCTCATGCTCTTGAACGGCTACCATGTCTACCGCGGCGAGTATGCCACGGCAATCGCGGTCGCGGAGGAGGCAGCGGAGATCGCCCGGCGTTCTGGAGATCCGGTGCTGGTCGCACTCACGCGCTCGCTGCTCGGATGGGCCGCATACTGGTCGGGCAACTATGTTCAGGCCCTCGCAGACCTGGACCCGCTGACCCAACTGTTCGAGACCCGCGATCCTCGGGCGGAGGCCAACAGCGTTCTTCAGGGTTGGATTGGCTTCGCCCTGGTATGGAAGGCTCTCACGCTGGCGAAGCTCGGCTATCTCGATCGGGGACGAGTGCTCGCTCGGACTGTCCTGGAATTCGCTCACGATGTGAGCCCTGCCTACCTGCTCGCCAATGCCATCGGCGCCTGCGGCGCCGGGTTCGATCTGTTGTTGCGCAAGGGCGAGAGCGCCCTGGAGTGGGCGAACCAGCTGCTGCGCATTGCCGATGACAAGGGCTATTCGCAGCAACACCTCTACGGCAGGCAGCTCCAGGGAAGGGCTCTGTGCGTGTTGGGTCGTCATCACGAGGGCATCGCGGTGATCCTCGAAACGATGAAGGCTGCAGAGGCAATCGACTATGACGCCTGGGTGGCGTTTTATTGGTGTTGCCTGGGCGAGTCCTACACGGCCGTCGGTCAGCTATCCGAGGCTCACGACGCGCTGGAGCGGGGGATGGCGCTGTCCATCGATATGGGCGAGGGGATAACCATCCCCTCGCTGCACATGGCGCGGGGCGCTCTGCTGGCCGCGCTAGACCCGCCCGACCTCCCCGGCGCCGAGGCTGCGTTCCTGGAGGCCATCGCCGTGGCGCGGCGCCAGGAGGCCCGCCTGTACGAGCTGCGTGCCGCGGTGGCCCTGGGCCGCCTCTGGCTCTCGCAGGGTCGCAGCGAAGAGGCCCGCGCCCTCGTCCAGCCCGTCTACGACTGGTTCACCGAGGGTTTCGACCTGCCCGACCTGGTCGAGGCGCGGGCGTTACTGGCGGAGCTGTGCACAGCGCTCGCACGTTGAGCGTCGCCAGCTGGCAGAAGAGCACCTGTCCCCGACAAGATGCCTTGTCGGGGACAGAGCATGAATGCACAGGGGCCAGATCACATCCCATGGGCTGAACTAGGGCATCCTGACCTCGACGTCGCCGCCGGTGACAAAGTACGGGATCATGATCGAGCCTTCCGGCACAACGCAGCCCAGGGGGGTACCCTCATCGGGATAGAAGAAGGTGCCCTCCGGCGACCAGAAGTAGACCTCGTCCACCCCCTCCGGGCCGCCGTCGATCACCATGCCAATCCCGAGACGCCCGACAAATTCGCCGTACATCTCAAAGACCCAGTCCGGCTGTTGCGCCCTGACGATCCGGCCCGAGGAGACGGCCGCGGACCGGCCGTCTTCCGTCACAAAAAACCGGAGACAGTCGAACTCGAACTTGATGGTAGTCCACTCGGTCTGCTCACCCCGCATGAAGGTGGTTGAGTATCCCATGGCAGCCTCGCCATCACCCACCTGGTGAATGTTCCAGATGTACCGCGAATCATAGAGCGTCAGATCTCCGTACCGATCCGCGGCCAAGGCCAGGCCGGTGACGACCCCCTTGACCTTGCCGGCAGGGTCTGCCTGCACCGGCGCTGTGATGACCGCTCCGATGATCAACGCGAGTACGATAATCCTCAACAGAATAGCGAACTCTTTGCGCCCTCTCATGTCCCTGCTCCTTTAGCTGGAGTGTCCTTTTACACAATCGGTGACCGGTGTGATGCGCGTCACATCACCTCCTCTCAGGCGGCCTCGCGAACACTTGCCTTCATGCCGCAGCGATTGCATACACTGCCCCCCGAGGCCCTCCTCTGGCAGATACCGAAACGTTCGCCCGGTTCGTTGCCCGCCCGGCAGCGGACGTGTCGATGCCCGACAGGGGCGTCGTTCTCCGGCTCTGGCTGGCGCCTGCACAGGTCCGGGGCGGCGCAGCGGGCCTGGCGCTCTGGCGTCTGCTGCGCCGCCGGACGGACACAGCTACTCCTTCCAGCGCATCACCCAGATGCCCGTTCCCTCCGTGGGCATATCCAGGCCGTACGTTCGGTTTTGAAGCTCGATCCAGGCTTCGATATAGTCGTGGTGGACGGCGAGGAACAGCTGGTCGGATCCCTTGCTCCACTGCGTCAGGTACATCTTTTGATTCTCCCACTGGTGCACCATTGTCCAGCCATCCTCGGGCAGTGATCCGGCATAGTAGTCCAGCACCAGGGTCTCGTGGTCCGGTGTTCCATAGAAGATCAAGGGCGTCCCGACGGGAACACCGATCGGCGGCATCCAGCTATTGGCACGCTTTAGCAGCTCCAGCCAATCGGCCTGCGCGTTTTCCGGAATCTCCACCTTGTCGGCCCCCGGGTAGACCAGCGGATCGTTCCCACCGCTGGCCCGGCTCGCGCAGCCGGCGAAGACACCCGCCAACAGACTCCCGATCATCAGATACATCATCCATCTCGTATATCCGCGCCTCATCGCACACCTCCATCTGTCCTTGTAGCCTGACCCGGCAGGGTCCAGGCTGCTTTCATCGACCCTCCAAGACTATGAGTCCGGAGGCGGTGTAGCGGACGAGAGCGCCGGGCACGCCGCG
The DNA here is from genome assembly GCA_964564195.1 of uncultured Anaerolineales bacterium. Lineage (GTDB taxonomy): Bacteria > Chloroflexota > Anaerolineae > UBA1429 > UBA1429 > JAAYED01. Next base: position 17,327 of record CAZMAI010000039.1, read on the forward strand.
CCGCCGCCCGGACACGGCTACTCCTTCCAGCGCATCACCCAGATGCCCGTTCCTTCCAAGGGCATATCCGTGCCGTACGTTTTGTTTTGAAGTTCGATCCAGGCCTTCATATAGTCGAAGTGAATGGCGACGAATAGCTGGTCCGATCCCTTGCTCCACTGCGCTAGATCCACGTTCCAACCCTCCCACTCATGCACCAGGGTCCAGCCATCCTCGGTCAGGGCGCCGGCATAGTACTCCAGTACCAGGGTCTTGTCGTCTGGGGTGTTATACAGGGCCAACGGCGTCCCAACGGGAACGCCGATCGGCGGAATCCATCTTTCGCTACGCTTTAGCATTTCCAGCCAATCGGCCTGCGCATTGTCCGGTGTCTCAAATCTCTCAGCCCCCGGGTAGACCAGCGGATCGTTCCCACTGCTGGCCCGGCTCGCGCAGCCGGCGAACACGCCCGCCAACAAACTCACGATCATCAGAACCATCAGCCAACTTTCATATCCGTGTCTCATCGCACACCTCCATCTGTACCATTGCCTGACCCGGCAAGGTCCAGGCTGCTTTCATCGACCCTTGAGCCCTGACGCTCCCTTTTGGATCAATCTCGTCCCTCCTTCTGTCCCGGGTGGTGCTTCTGCCGGAGGCCGGCCCACGTTTGCAGGTAAGCCCACAGCTGCTCGATGTTCTCGAACCCGCGCCGTTCATCGGAATTCGCGCTCTGGAGCGAGGCGTGCCACGCCATGCCGCGGCCGGTATCCGCCCGCCAC
>CAZMAI010000040.1:0-10184 GCA_964564195.1 uncultured Anaerolineales bacterium
GTCTTTGAGGTCTGGGCCCAGGGCATCGGTGCTCAAAACGCCGTGTGCGGTGGTGGCAGGTACGACGGCCTGGCTGAGGAGATCGGCGGTGAGCCGACTCCCGGCATAGGGTTCGGTTCCGGCATCGAGCGGATCGTGATGCTCATGAAGGAGCAGGGCGTGCAGATCCCTCCGCCTGGTGCGCCGCAGGTCGTCCTTGTGTACCACGGCCAGCCCTCCAAGATGCGGTGCGTACAGCTGCTCGATGGCCTGCGCGAGGCAGGCATCGCCGCGACCATGGGCTTTGACGATCGAAGCCTGCGCGCTCAGCTGCGCAACGCCAACCGTATAGGTGCGCCCTACGCGCTGGTGCTCGGAGAGCAGGAACTCGCGGAGAATCAGATCGTGCTGCAGGATATGCAGAGTGATGCTCCTCGGGAGACGCTGGCTCTGGATAATGCCGTCCGCGTCGTCAAGGCGCGCCTGGGTATGGACACGGTATGCAACGCATAGGATTGCTCTATCGCGACGGCCTGTCCGATGCAGTCGAGATGGCTGAGCGCCTGGCCAGCCTGTTGGCGGAACACGGCCTGGCCGTGTGGCGCGGCGGTTTGGATGACGAAGCTGAGCTGATGTCTGCCGCTCCCGATCTCGATCTGCTGGTGACCTTTGGCGGCGATGGCACCATTGTGCGGGCGATACGCTCAGTCTCTCAGCATGGGGTACCTATTCTGGGTGTTAACCTGGGCCGGCTCGGATTTCTTGCTGAGGTGGAGCCGGAGCAGGTGGAGGCGGCGGTTCCCGCGCTGGTCTCTGGTCAATACCAGATCGAAGAGCGCATGATTCTGAGTGTCGAGGTGGAGCGCGCTGGCAAGATCCTGCTGCAGACAGACGCTGTCAACGAGGTCGTCATGGCTCGCGGTCTGGTATCGCGTACCGTGCACATCGAGGTCAATGTCGACGGGCATCACGTGTTCACGCCCAGTTGCGACGGCATCATCGTAGCAACACCCACGGGCAGCACCGCTTATTGCCTCGCTGCCGGCGGTCCCATTGTGGCCCCGGACCTGCCTTCCATCACCATGGTGCCAATCGCGGCGCATCTGGGCATCGCGCATGCTCTGGTGATCCCTGCCAGCCGCAAGCTGTGTCTGACGCTCATCAAAGGTGACCACTCGGTCATCACTGTGGATGGCCAGATAGACCTTGCTCTGGAGCCCGGTGACCGGCTGACGACCACGGCCAGCCAGAACGTGGCGCGCTTTGTGAGGCTCTCTGAGACGGGCTACTTTTACGAGACCGTGCTGCGGCGGCTGGGCTGGGCAGATAGAACCTGAGGGTCGCCCCAGTCTCCCTGTAGAGGAGTGCTCCCCGGGGCGACCCCACAACGACCCTTGAATCAGCCCGCTGCTTCCATCGCGGCGGTGTACGTGCCATCGCGTGCTGCGCCGTTCAGCATGGCTCGCTTGGCAAAGAGCGCCTGTGCCACCGGCACATTCGCGCTCTCCCCGGCCCATGCTTTGAGCGAAGGCTGCTGCAGTGCGCGCCCGTACGAGAACGACAACTCCCATGGCGCCGGTCCCAAGGCGTTCATGGCGTTGAGATTGGCTGTGGCTTCCTCGGCCGATTGCCCGCCAGAGAGAAAGACGATGCCGGGGACCGCCGCTGGCACGCAACGCTTGAGCACCCGGACCGTCTCCTGTGCAACCACCTCCGGGCCCGCTGCCTGACCTGAGACACTGCCTGGAAGCACCATGTTGGGCTTGAGCAGGGTCCCTTCCAGCATCACGCGCATCCGGTACAGCCAGTCGTACACGCAGTATAGCGTCTCTGTGGTCACGTCTGCGCAGCGCTGGATGTCGTGATCCCCGTCCATCAGTACCTCTGGCTCGACGATGGGCACCACTCCGGCCTCCTGGCAGAGAGCCGCATAACGCGCGAGGGCGTGTGCGTTGGCGTCGATGCATCCGGGAGTCGGGATCCCTTCGCCGATGGTGATCACGGCACGCCACTTGGCAAAGCGTGCGCCGCGTGCCTTGTAGGCGGACAAACGCTCCCGCAGGCCGTCGAGCCCCTCTGTCACCAATTCGTTGGGGTACAGGGCTAGTTTCTTGGCGCCTGTGTCTACCTTGATTCCCGGGATGATCCCGCGGCTGGCGAGGTAGTCAGGGAAAGGCATCCCTTCCGTCGTGGTCTGGCCCAGGGTCTCTTCGTAGAGAATCACCCCGCTGATATAGTCCTGGACGCCCGGTGTGGTAAAGAGCATCTCCCGGTAGGCCTGCCGGGTGGTCTCGGTAGAGGGCACGTGGATACTGTCCAGACGGCGCGTGATCGTGCTCGTGCTTTCGTCCGCGGCCAGGATCCCTTTGCGTGGTGCGACAAGTTGTTGAGCGGTAGACGTCAGTTGTTCCTCTTGCATCTCACTTGCCTCTCTTTGGATGTACTGCATCTGCAGCGCCTGTTACGTTCGACTATACATATTGTAGCGATCGCGCTGGCCCGACGTCAAGCGTTTCCGTGTCCTGATGGGCCGATGATTGACATGGGGTGGGGCGGTCACGATAATGGGCACATACCGCACCTGGCATCCGAGTGCCTATCTGGAGGGGTGACGTTGCTTCTGGAGTTGTCGATCTCCAATCTGGCGATCATCGAATCTGTGCGCCTGGCCTTTTTGCCCGGCTTTAGCGTGCTTACCGGCGAGACCGGCGCGGGCAAGTCCATCATTATCGATGCTGTCACACTCTTGCTTGGCGGGCGAGCCTCGGCGGACATGGTCCGCACGGGCGCCGATGTCGCCACGGTGGAGGGCATTTTCGCCCTTGAGCCTTTCGTCCTGTCAGAACTGGAGCCCACTCTTGAAGAGAACGGTCTGGCTGGCGACGGCGGTGAGCTCATCCTGCGCCGAGAGATCATGCGTTCGCGCCGAAGCGTGTGTAGGATCAACGGGCGCGCTGTGCCTGTTTCGACGATGGAGGCTGTGGGCCGCCACCTCATCGATATCCACGGTCAGGGTGAGCATCTTGCCCTGCTGCAGCCCCGCACGCATATCGATTACCTGGACCGGTACGGGGAGTTGATGCCGGCGCGCGAGGCGCTGGCGCGCGTTGTTGCCCAGCTCAGGGGCGTCCGCGCAGAGATGGCCACGCTCCAGCGTGACAGGCGTGAAGAGGCGCGACGCGTCGACCTGCTCAGCTATCAGATTGAAGAGATAAAGTCGGCGGCTTTGCAGCCCGGCGAGGACGTGGCCCTGGCCAGGCAGCGAGATTTGCTCGCCAATGCGGAGCAACGGTTGCAACTCGCGGCAAGGATCTATGATGCCCTCGTTGGGGGGGAGGAGTCGCGGCGGGCGGCTCTCGACCTGGTGGGGCGTGCGTCGGAGCAGCTGGCTGAGCTGGCCAGGCTGGACGGTGCGCTGCAGGATGAGCGCGAGGCGCTGGATTCGGTCTATTACCAACTGGAGGAGTTGGCGCGCACGGTGCGCACCTATCGCGACGATGTCGAGTTCGATCCCGAGGGGTTGGCCGCGGTTGAGGACAGGCTGGAGTTGTTGCGCAGCCTCAAACACAAGTATGGTGACACCATCGAGGATGTGCTCGCCTTTGGGCGCCGAGCAAAAGAAGAACTGGATGGCATCAGCCATAGCGAGGAGAGGCTCGCGGCGTTGCGGGATATAGAGGGGCGCCTCATGGCCCAGGTGGCCGAACTGGCTGGAGACCTGTCGGCGCGCCGCCAGGATGTGGCGGCACAGCTGAGCGAGCAGGTGGAGCGCCAGCTAGACGAGCTGAACATGGCTCAGGCCCGCTTTATCGTCGCATTGGAGCGCGAACGTCTGCCGGATTCCCGCCAGACTGAGGGAATTCTGCTGGAGGGCGCGTCTCTGTGGTTTGACGCTACCGGGATCGATCGCGTCGAGTTCCTGATAGCGCCCAACCCGGGCGAGGAGCCCCAGCCGTTGGCCAGGATCGCCTCCGGGGGAGAGACCTCGCGTTTGATGCTGGCGATGAAGTCTGTGCTCTCCGCAGTGGATGCTGTCCCCACCTTGATCTTTGACGAGATCGACGCCGGCATCGGCGGCCATACGGGCGACGTGGTGGGAAACAAGCTCTGGCGCCTAGCTCAGGATCACCAGGTATTCTGCGTGACACATCTGGCGCAAATCGCGCGCTATGCCGCACAGCACTATCAGGTGGCCAAACAAGTTGTGGATGAGCGGACCTATTCGGTCGCCCGGCAGTTGGGGCATGAAGAGCGCGTGCAGGAGCTTGCCATCATGCTCGGCGGCGCTGCGACCGAATCGCATCGTCGCAGCGCCGAAGAGCTGCTCAGTGGTGTGCCCGCTTAGGCCGCTGGCGGCTCCAGTTCACGATAGACCAGCGTCCACGTTACAGACTGGAATGCCGCATAGATGCCGCCGATCGCCAGCATGATGACAATGCCCAGAATGACCATGGGAATCGCTATCAGCAAGGGGAGAGCCGCCGACTCTGTGGCGCGGCCCAGGGCGAGCGCTGGGATCAAGGCGCCGCCACCGATCGCGATAAACAGGGGTGTGAGAACCAGCCCCAGCGCCATCTGAATCAGGCCCAGCACGATCCACATCCACACGGATTCCTTCCAGTGCGCCCGCGCGGTCTGCATGCCCTTGCTGATTGCATCAAAGACGCCCATTTCGCCCAGCACGATGGAACGCCAGGCGTACTCCTTGACCACCGCAAAGGCGCCGCCAAAGATGATGGCGGCCAGTATGATCACCGCAAGGAGCGACAGGCCCACGACGACTGACCAGATGACGCCGACGGCAGTCCACGCCTGGCCCGCTCTAAACATCAAGACCGCCGGGATCGCCGCGAGCGCCACGGCCGCGGCCAGGACCACGAGCAGCAGGAACGCGGCAACAGCTCCAGCAATGCCGATCACCAGCGAGGCGAGAAAGAGGCGCAGCAGGTTCTTCCACCCCCGGCGCAGACCAGTCTCGAAACTGACATCCCCTGCCTGCTCTGCTTCCTCGGCCATCCCGATTAGAGCGCCAACGCTTGTATAGCGCACGATGATCCCGACGATCGCCAGAATCAGGACCACGATGCCGATCACGGCGACAAAGGCTGTTATGGCCGCCGCGATTTCACCCCAGTCTCGGGGGATCCAGCGCTGCATGTTGTGCAGATCGCTACCACTCAACGAATACTGAATACCGCTTCCGTTGCCGCCCCTGGCCGCGCCGCCCCCAAAGAGCACCAGGGCGACTCCAAAGGGCCACAGACTTTTGTGGTCCCAGGTGATGCGGGCTGCCCGTTGTATGACCTCTCCGTACTTCATAGCTATACCCCTTTCCGCTGGCACCGCCACGGCATGCGATGCAATATCATCATAATCTACGCGTGAATGGCGATCAAGTAGCATCGCCTACCTGGCAGGCGCGTCGATGCCTTGGCAGTATCTTGCGAAGGGCCTAGAATCACCGGCAGACGGGCGGGGCCAACGACCTGTTCCGCCACAAAGGAGACAAGCATGGACAAGTATCGGATCGCGGTTATTCCGGGAGACGGCATCGGTGTAGATACCATCAATGAGGCCCAGGCGACGCTGGACGTGCTCTGCGAGGTACATGGCGGGCTGGCACTGAGCTATGACCGATTCCCCTGGGGGTGCTCCTATTATCTGCAGAACGGCGAGATGATGCCCGCGGACGGGCTCAAAACGCTGGGGGACTATGACAGCATCCTCTTTGGGGCTGTAGGCTTTCCGCCGGTGCCGGACCACGTGTCGCTATGGGGGCTTCTCCTTCCGTTGCGGCAGTACTTTGACCAGTACATCAACCTGCGACCGGTCAGGTTGCTCGATGGCATTCCAGGGCCGCTGCGCGACAAGGGCCCCGAGGATATTGACTTTGTCTGCATCCGGGAGAACACCGAGGGCGAGTATGCGGGCGTGGGGGGGCGGATTCACCGCGGTATGGAGAGCGAAGTCGCGGTGCAGACGGGCGTGTTCACACGCTCCGGCGTGGAGCGAGTGTTGCGCTATGGTTTTGAGCTGGCCAGCCGCAGGCCTCGACGAGAATTGGTCAGCACGACCAAGTCTAACGCCCTGCAGTACTCGATGGTTTTCTGGGATGAGGTATTCAAGAGTCTGCAGCAAGAGTACCCGCAGGTGGCCTGCCGCCAGTACCATGTAGACGCCCTTGCGGCTCGCATGGTCACTGCCCCGGAGAGCCTGGACGTCGTGGTGGGCTCAAACCTGTTCGGAGATATCCTCACGGACCTGGGCGGCGCGCTCCAGGGGAGTCTGGGCATTCCCCCCAGCGGCAACATCAATCCTGAGCGACGCTACCCCTCGCTGTTTGAGCCGGTGCACGGTTCTGCCCCGGATATCGCGGGCAAGGGGATTGCGAACCCAATCGCCGCGATCTGGGCGGCATCGATGATGCTCGATCATCTGGGCCACGAGGATGCAGCCAGCCTGCTCATGCAGGCGATCAACGCTGTGACTGCAGCGGGCCAGTTCCTGACCCCGGATCTCGGCGGATCCGCGACGACTGCCGAGGTCGGTGAGGCCATCCGGGCACAGGTGCGGGCGTTGGCTCGCTAAGGGAGGGATCTTGCAAGAGATCGATTCCAAAGACGGAGCGGACCAGTCCACGGAAGCGACTGTGATGCGAGCGCGGCCAGCCCGCCGCAAGCGCGACCTGTTGCTGCCGCTGAAGCGGCTTGTCAGGAACATCCATCCTGACACACGACCGCCGATCACGGACGAGCAGCACAACGAGCGTGTGATCTACACCGAGATGTTCTTTCAGGCGATCGCCGGCGCTGGCGCCTTTTCGTTCACCTCGGTGTTTCTCGTCCGTCTCGGTGCGCCGAACTATCTGGTGGGACTGCTGTCCTCCCTGCCGGCGCTGATGATCATTCTGACAGTGCTCCCGGCGGGCGCGTTCGTGCGGCGTCAGCGGGATTTGGTCAGGGTCTCGAATGTTGCGCGCCTGATCTACCGCATCGTCATCGGCACGTTTGGCTTTCTGGTCTACCTCCCCGCCGGGCTTGCTCCATTCGTCATGGTGGTGGCAGAGAGCCTCATCGCTGTTCCCAGCGCGGTGCTTGAAGTGGCCCACTCGACCATCGTTGGATGGGCGACATCGCCCCGGCGGCGCCCGGCAATGCTGAGCACGCGCATGGCGGTGCATGGGATTACCGCCGCGGTCGTGGGCCTGCTGGCAGGCCAGTGGCTGGACAGGGTGCGCTTTCCTCTCAACTATCAGGTGCTCTTTCTCAGTGCTCTGGCGGCGGGCATCGGCAGCGCACTCGCCCTGTCTCGGATACGGCTGCCCGAGAGCGCGCGCCAGCCGAGGGCCGCACGTGCCCAGGCAGGAATCAAGGATATGGTGGCGCTCGTCAACGACACGCCCCTGTTCAAGCGCTATGCGACCGCGGCCTTTGTCTACCGGATGGGCTTGCACCTGCCCATGGCGCTCTTTGCCATTTACCGGGTGCGGACGCTGGGGGCCTCCGACGCCTGGATCGGCGTGCTCTTTACAGTGGAGCGGCTGGTGGGCGTCGGGCTCTACATGTTGCTCAGCCGCATCCTCACCAGGCCAGGCATTCGCGATAAACTATGGATCTCGTGCGTCGGCACGATGCTCTATCCTCTCACAATGGCGCTGGCCAGAACGCCTGAGCAGTTGTTGATCTCGGCTGTGGTCAGCGGCCTGTTCGCACCCGGCATGGATGTCTATCTGAGCAACACACTATATCAGGTATCCACCGATGAGGACCGGCCGACGTTTCTGGCGACGAACTCTTTTCTGGCCAATCTGGCGGCTTTTATTTCCCCGTTGGTCGGTACGTTGCTGGCCGACCTGTTGGGGATCCGGATCGCGCTGGGGATTGGCGCCCTGGTGCGCGCCATAGGCGGCCTGGCGTTTTGGAAGCTTGGCGTTGGCCGCGAGGAGCGACCTGCGGAGCAGACCATCTGACGTGCGCTGGATCGCAATAACAGACAGGGCCAGCGAAGATATCCTCGCTGGCCCTGTGGCTATGTGTATCGGGCTAGCCTAGCCAGTTCAGAATGCGCTCGGTGACCTGAGGACCGGTCCATCCCAGCTTTTCGGCCAGGACACCCGCCGGTGCCGAATAGCCGTACCCATCCTGCGTGATAAAGAGGGCATCGTTTCCGGCGATGCGGTCCCACCCAAAACGCACACCCGCCTCAATGACGACCTTGCGGGCGCCTTTAGGGATGAGCGTCTCCTGGAAGGCTTTGTCCTGCTTGAGGAACAACTCCTGTGAGGGCATGGATACGACGCGCACCGCATGGCCCTGTTCCTCGAGGGCCTCGCCAGCAGCCACTGCCAGTTGCAGTTCGGATCCCGTGCCGATCAGCACCAGATCAGGCTCGCGCCCGGGTGTGGAGTTGACGGCGTACGCCCCCTGGCCAAAGGCCTCGAACGAGAACGCCTGTTGGCGCTCGATGGCCGGTACGCCCTGGCGCGTAAGGATCAGTGCCGTGGGTCCGTCCTGATGCCGCAGCGCCCAGGCCCAGGCGGCTGCGACTTCCGGGCCGTCCGCCGGACGGATCACTGTCATGCCGGGGATCAGGCGCAGCGACGCGACTTGCTCAACCGGCTCGTGCGTGGGGCCATCTTCGCCCACAAAGATGCTGTCGTGGGTAAACACATAGATCACCTGGATGCCCATGATGTTCGCCATGCGCACCGTGGGCCGCATATAGTCCGCAAACACCAGGAAGGTCGCGCCAAAGGGGATGAACCCGCCATAAAGCGCCAGGCCGTTCAGGACGCCACCCATGCCGTGCTCGCGGACGCCAAAGTGAAAGTTCTTGCCCCCAAAGCTATTCCTGGCGATGGCCGCGGCGCCCTTGATCAGGGTGGAGGTGGATGGCGCCAGATCAGCGGATCCGCCAACGAGCATCGGAACCACCTCGGCCAGCTTCTGGATTACGTCTCCGCTCAGGCGGCGCGTGGCATTGGACTTGGCGGGCAATGCTGCCAGGAGTTGGTCCTCGAGATCGTCAGGCAGTTCGCGAGACATACACCGATCGTACTCTCGCGCCAGTCCGGGATTGGCCGAGCGCCATGCGGCGTAGCGGGATTGCCACGCGTCATAGCCTGCTTGCAGCTCCTTGACGCGTGCAGCCAAGAGAGCAGAGACCTCATCGGGCACCAGAAAGCGCGGGCTGTCAGGCCAGCCGATGTTCTGCTTGGTCGCCGCTAACTCCTCTGCGCCCAACGGAGCGCCGTGGACCTCGGCATCATCCTGCTTGCCGGGGCTGCCGTATCCGATATGGGTCTTGGCCACGATCAGCGTCGGGCGCTCTGTCTCCGCTCGTGCGAGCTCCAACGCCGCCGCGGCGGCCTCGCCGTCGTGACCATCGATGGTAAGCACGTGCCAGCCGTAGGCCTCAAAGCGCCGGGCCGGATCCTCGGTGAACGCCAGTTCTGTGGATCCCTCGATGCTGATCTCATTGTCGTCATAGATATAGATCAGATTTCCCAGTCCCAGATGGCCGGCGAGCGACGCAGCCTCCGAGGCAATGCCCTCCATCAGGTCGCCATCGCTGACGATGCCATAGATGTAATGCCCAAAGATCGGGTGGTCCGCCGTGTTAAAGCGCGCCTCTGTCATTTTGGCAGCGATGGCCATGCCGACGCCATTGGCAAAGCCCTGCCCAAGCGGGCCGGTGCTCGTCTCTACGCCCGGCGTGAGCCCGTATTCGGGATGCCCCGGGGTCTTGCTCTCGAACTGCCGGAAAGCCTGCAGTTCCTCCATCGGGAGATCGAACCCAAAGAGATGGAGCAGGCTGTAAAGCAGCATCGAGCCATGGCCCGCCGAGAGAATGAAGCGGTCGCGGTTGGGCCACGCAGGGTCCTCGGGATTGAACTGCAGATACTGCAGCCAGAGGGTGAGGGCATAGTCTGCCGCCCCCATGGGCATTCCCGGGTGGCCTGAATTCGCCTGTTCCACGCCGTCGGCGGCGAGCATGCGGATCGTCTTGGCTGCCAGTTCACGCAGCGCGGGGTCTAGCTTGTTGGACATGTTACTTGCTCCTGTGCGACTGAACGAATCGAAATCCAGCCTCGTTGCTCATTTCGGTTCGAGACACACTGTAGGGTGTGAACCTCGGTTACTGTGCGGGTCCTGCGCAGACGATGCGGGAGTCATTGGTCGGCATCACCATCATGCCGGGGGGCA
>CAZMAI010000040.1:10284-17758 GCA_964564195.1 uncultured Anaerolineales bacterium
CCTGCGCAGACGATGCGGGAGTCATTGGTCGGCATCACCATCATGCCGGGGGGCATCACCAGAAAGGTGTCATCTTCCCAGCGGCCCTCGATGAGATCTCTCACGAGGAGGAGGCGCCCCTCCAGTTGTTCGAACCTCCAGGACCGGCGCCCTGCGATCTCGCGAACATCATCCCGGTAATCTGGCATGGGCATCTCAGCGTTCTCGATGTACGCCGCCCGGCTGTAGTGCTTTTGCCAGGCGCCCATCACCTCCATCAGGTAATCCGCGTTGTCACGACCGTACTTGATCACATACTCTTCATAGATGCTCTGCGTCTGTTGATCATCCATTGACGATCCCAGCGCCACCATCTTGCCTGAGCTGCCGTTGCCACGCTCGATATAGTCAGCGACATACCAGTAGGTGCCGGGTGTGGCCCGAAACTCTTCAGCGTAGCGCTCGGCTGAGCCCAAAAACAGCGTGATGCAGTCATGCGCCCTTGGCAGCACGATCTGGATATCGCGCGCGACCAGTCCAGCGGTGGCGTTACTGCACAGCCCATAGCCGAGCAGGATGGCGTCATAGCGTCCCGCGGGCAAGGCGTCGATCCGGCCCTGCAGGTATGCGCGGAGCTTTTCCGGCTCATCGTGCAGGCCCTTGTCGATCAGCTCGATGTCGACCACGTGCGGTGTCAGCGCCGCCACGTAATAGGCCTGGCGGGCCAAGACTTCGCAGGCAATCAGCTTGAGCTGCATCCTCGACGCAGGGCCAGATGTCATCGTTCTCTAGGCCCGAGAGTACACGGCAGCGGCTGCCGCCAGGCCCTCGTCGACGCGCTCGTTCTTGAGCAGGTCGCCCAGTGCCGAGAGCAACAGCATGACATTGGCGCGTTGTGAGGCGTAACCCATGAGCCCGACGCGCCAGGCTTTGCCCGCGAACTTGCCCAATCCGCCACCGATCTCGATGCCGTACAGGTCAAGCAGTTCGTTGCGAACGGCCTGATCGGAGATTCCCTCGGGAATCATCAGAGTCGTCAGCGAGGGCAGCCGGACAGCCGGATCCTTGACAGCCAACTCGAGCCCCATCGCCTCGGCGCCCGCGATCAGCGCCAGCTGATTCTGCCGGTGCCGGGCAAAGCGAGCCTCGAGGCCCTCCTCCTGGATCATCACCAGGGCCTCGCGCAGGGCATAGGTCATGTTGACCATGCCGGTCTGGTGGTAAGCACGGTCTGGCCCCCAGTAGCGCCAGATCTGTCCCGCATCCATATAAAAGCTCTGTACCGCCGTCTTGCGGGTGCGATACGCCTCGACGGCTGCTGTGCTAAAGGTAATCGGCGACAGGCTCGGGGGGGCCCCCAGACACTTTTGCGTCCCGCTATAGGCCACGTCGGCCCCGATGGCGTCCACGCTCACGGGCATGCCGCCCAGTGAGGTAACGCAGTCCACCACAAAGAGCGCTCCCGCAGCATGGGCCAGTTTCCCGATCTCACTTACCGGCTGCAATACACCCGTCGATGTCTCTGCATGGACAATGCAGACTGCCTTGGGGCTGAGGCTCTCCAGCGCGGTCTTGACCTGTTCCGGCTGGACGGCAGTGCCCCACTCGGCGTCAACGCGCGTGACCACTGCACCCATGCGCTCGGCAACGTTGACCATGCGCTCGCCAAAGACGCCGGCGACACACACCAGGACGCTGTCCCCTGGCTCGAGGATATTGACGAGAGCGGCTTCCATGCCTGCCATGCCCGTGCCGGGCACGCACATGGTCCACTCGTTCTCTGTCTCCATCACCATGCGCAACAGTACCTGGACGTCGTCCATCATGCGCACATATTCTGGATCCAGATAGCCCAGCAGGGGTGTGGCACAGGCGCGCAACACGCGCGGCGAGATCTGGCTAGGGCCCGGTCCGAGCAAGAGTCGGGGGGAGGGGCTCAGGGGAGCAAAGGCCTGGGGCATTATAGTACTCCTTCTTGCGCTCTCGCGCTTGTGGTATGAACAAAAGGTGTCACTCCCGGGGGAGGATACCTGCGCAAGCATAGGCCATAAGCCGGGTACCGGCAAGTTACGGGCGTCTCTGCTGCGTGCCTCCGGCGGACAGATCCTGCGAACGACGCCGCAGTCAGCCTATGAGGTCCGCGCAGGGGCCACTGGCGATCAGCGCGAGGACGTCATCGGGCACAAGATAGCGGATAGACAGGCCGTGCTGTATGCGCCGGCGGATATCGGTGGATGAGATGTCCAGCATCAGGCCGTCGAGAAGGTCCGTAGCGGCTGTGACTCCCGGGATAGCCCGTTCCAGTGCCTCGACGTCGGGCCGAAACCCGGGCCGGCTGATCACGGCCAGGCGGGCAAGCCCAATGATGCGCTCGGGATGCCGCCACTTGCCGAGCATCACCAGTGAATCTGCTCCGATCACAAAGTGGTACTGATGTTGCTCCCCAAACGCCTTGCGGAGGAGACGGAGCGTATCTACCGTATAGGATGGGGCGGGGCGATCCAGATCCACACGGGAGACGACAAAGGCTGGGTTGCTGCGGACGGCAGCGCACACCATGGCATAGCGCTGTTCATTCTCGAAAAGGGTGCCTTCATCCTGTTTGAGCGGCGACAGGTGCGCGGGGACGAACACCACGCGATCCAGGTGGAGCCTGCACCGTGCCTCCTCGGCGATGATCAGGTGGCCAATATGGACGGGATCAAAGGTTCCGCCCATGACGCCGATTCGCAGAACACCTGTTCGAGACGCATCGCAGCCCATATCGCTTATTGCCACTCCAGTTCTACGTCGCCGATCATCACAGTGCAGCCCGCTTCAACGCCCAGATCGTCCATGTACCGTGTGATCCCTCGGGCGGCCAGGATGCGATCAAAGCGGTCCACCGCCTCGTAATTGTTCCAGTCAGTCATCGCCGCCAGGCGCTCAATCTCCTGCCCGGCGAGGCGATAGGTGTCCGGGCCGATCTGCGTGACGGTGTAGCTCCGGTCCTCACGCTCGTCCAGCGGCCTGAAGACGAACAGCTCCTCATCGACCTCCTCAGGCGGCAAAGCATCGAGTGTGGCGATGACTTGACGCAGGAGCTCCGAAACGCCCTCGCCCGTGACTGCCGAGATCATAACGATCTCATCGGTTCCGAGAGTCTCATGCAGCAGGTCGAGCATCACCTGCGCGTCAGGGAGATCGGCCTTGTTGAGGACCACGATCTGCGGCTTGTCCGCGAGTCTTTCGCTATAGAGTGCGAGTTCCCGGTTGATGGCCGCAAAGTCTGCGGCGGGGTCGAGACTGGCGCCGTCCAGTAAGTGAATGAGGAGGCGCGTGCGTTCCACATGGCGCAGGAACTGCAACCCCAGGCCGGCGCCCGCGTGGGCCCCCTCGATGAGCCCGGGGATATCGGCCATCACAAAGGTGCGCTGGTCCACCTCGACCACGCCGAGATAGGGGTCCAGCGTGGTAAAGGGATAATCCGCGATCTTGGGCCGCGCGGCACTCACCCGCGCCAGCAGCGTGGACTTGCCCGCGTTGGGCTTGCCCAACAGGCCCACATCGGCGATCAGTTTGAGCTCAAAGTGCAGGCGGCGCTCCTGTCCGGGAGCCCCTTTCTCGGCGAACCTCGGCGTGTGCCGCGTAGAGGTCTTGAATGCGGCGTTGCCTCTGCCGCCGCGGCCTCCGCGAGCGATCAGCACCTGCTGCCCGCTCTCCGACAGATCGGCGAGCACCTGTCCCGTCTCGGCATCGGTCACGACTGTACCTCGCGGCAGGTCGATATAGAGATCGCTGCCATTGGCGCCCTTCATATGGCTACCCTGGCCGTGCCCTCCGTCTGCAGCCGCAAAGTGACGCTTGCGGTTGAACGCCATCAGCGTGTTCAGATGGTCGCTTACTCGCAGGTAGACATTGCCGCCGCGCCCGCCGTGGCCACCGTCAGGGCCGCCAAAGGGCACGTATTTCTCCCGGCGAAAGGTCAAGGCGCCGTTGCCGCCGTCGCCGGCTTTGACCTGAATGGTGGCCTGATCAAAGAGCATGCGTAACCTCGGTATTTCTAGCGCTCACAGGCGGGGACTGGTGTATCGAACAAATGGGTTCACTCACAGAACGCTCGCGAGAGACTGTAGCGTGGCATACATCCCGGGGATCATGCTGGTGCCGCTCTCGTTGCCGTAGAACAGTGAGCTTACGAGGCCGCAGAGCATGCTCACTACCACCAGAAGGCTGATGACCCAGATCGCGATCTGTGTTTTGCTGTATTTCGGACGCTTCACTGTAGACTCCTGTCGATCCGTGGGGCGGGCTAGTTTGTGCAGAACGCCAGCCCCTGGCGGGCCAGCTCGGAACCGGGGTTCACCTCCAAAGCCGCCTCAAACCATCCAATAGCGACCTCACAGTTGCCTGTGAACGCGTGGCAGAACCCCAGGCCATAGGCGTACTCTTCCCGGATACCTTCCATCTCGATGGCCTGCTCATAGACCGGTATGGCCGCTTCGTAATTACGCATGACATAAAGCGTAATCGCCAGCTGGCCATAGGCTGGTGCGTAGGCCGGGTCGATCTCGATAGCGGCTTCGTATTCCGCCACCGCTGAGCGGTACGCTCCCTGGCTAAAGTAGCTCCAGCCAAGCTGGGCACGCAAATAGGGATCGTATGGATCGAGTTTTGTGGCTCGCTCAAAGCTTCGGGTGGCGTTCTCGATCTCGTTCAACACAGTATAGTTGCGACCCAGATCCAAATGGATAAAGGCGTGCTGCGGGTTGGACGCGATCGCGGTTTGATATTCTTGCACGGCGTCGCGATATCTTCCCATGAGCTCGTACACGTATCCGAGGCTGCGCCGCACCACGGCATCATCGGGAGCGAGCTCTACACCGTATTGCGCTGTCTGCAAGGCCTCCGTCGTGCGCCCCTGATCCCCGTAGGCCTCAGCAAGGCAGGCGTACCCGAGCGCATAGTCGGGCGCCAGCTCCGTCGCGGCGATGCATACCCCGATCGATTCGGTGACCTTGTTGTTCCAGTCGAGGACGATGCCTAGGACGGCCTGATTCTCGGCCGACTCGGCATCAAGCTCAACCGCTCGCCGTGCGAGGGGCTCTGCATCGGCGGGCCGGTGACGACGCACCAGCGTGTGTGCCCAGCGGGCATATGCAATCGCCATACCCGGATCTAGCTCTGTGGCGCGTCGGTAGGCTGCAATGGCCTGCTCATAGTGTCCACGCTCAAAGAGGCGGTCCCCCTGAGCGAGATGCTGGGCAGCACTGATCTCTGTCGGCGTGGGCGTTGGCAGTGGCCCACGTACCGCTTCTACTATCGCCGTCTGGCGCGAGTAGAGCGTCCAGGCGAGACCAAAAGCCACGATAACGGACAGCACCCAGGGCCAAAGAACTGGTTTTTTTCGTCGTCGCGTCGATTTCAGATACATGGATCGAGGCCCTTCTGGTGCCTCAGCCGGAATCTTGATTACAAAGCATTATAGCATGGCGCTTGAGGGCCGCCCAAACATCTTGATCGGTGTCTGTGTTGCGTCTGCGGGGGCGCTGTGTTACGCTCACTGCATCAGCGGATGGAGGTCGTGCTGCCATGCTGCCCGTCAACGGCATATACCGTGAACGTCTTGTTGCGATCCTGCGCGATCTCGTCCGTATCGATACCACCAATCCTCCCGGTAACGAGATGGCCTGTGTGGCGTATCTTCAGCCGCTCTTGACGCAGGCAGGCGTCGAGACACGGGTGGTCGAAACAGCGCCCGGACGGGGGAACCTCATCGCGCGGGTGCGCGGCAGTGGTGCTGAGCGACCGCTGATGCTCATGGGGCATCTCGATGTCGTCGCCGCGGGCGAGCAGGGCTGGAAACATCCTCCTTTTGGCGGCGTGGTCGACGGAGAGTACCTCTGGGGCCGTGGCTCCACCGACAACAAGCAGATGATCGCGATCTCCGCCATGATCCTGATGGCGCTTGCACAGGCAAGGGTCCCGCTATCCCGTGACGTTGTGTTCGCCGCGACAGCGGACGAAGAGCACGGCGGCCGGTCGGGCATGGGGTGGCTGGCCCGGCATGACCCCGAGATCCAGAATGTCGCCTGCGCCATCAATGAGGGCGGGGGCGATGCGCTGCAGGTGGGCGACCGGCTCTTTTACACCTGCCAGACGGCCGAAAAGGGCATCTGCCGAACGGTGTGGACGGCGCGATCGGCGAGCGGTCACGCCTCGCGACCGCGGGCTGACATGTCGACGATGCAGCTCGCCAGCGCGTTGATTCGCCTGGGGGATGGCTATCTGGGTGGGCGAGTCATCGACACGATGCGCAGTGCGCTGAACGGCATCGCCGGTGCGTTTTCCGCAAACAGGGCGGCCCGTGTGACTCAGTTGCTGGAGCAAGGTGCGATCGAACGGGCCCTCGCTGAGGCGGGCTTTTCCGCTGAGGAGGCCTCGCGCCATCGCGCGCTTTTTTACGATACCGTTTCAACGACGGTGCTGCGCGCCGGCGGTACCGACAGGCTCAATGTCATCCCCGACAGGGCGGAGGCGTATCTTGACGGCCGGATACTGCCCGGGGAGACCAGTCGTGGCTTTATCGCGCGACTGCAGTCGCTCGCCGGGGAGCACGTGACGGTCGAGCTCTATGATGACGATTACAGCCCCGGACAAGAGTCGCCGCCCGACAGCGACATGATGCGCACAATCCGTGCGGTGATCAGCGACCAATGCTCAGGTGCGGACGTCATTCCCTGGCAGTGCGCTGGCTCTACCGATGCCAAGCACCTGATTCCGCGCGGTGTGCCCGTATACGGCTTTATCCCTTCGATGCCTGTGCCCGCGAGTGGCCAGGGGGGCGGAGCTCACGCCGTAAACGAACGCCTGTGGCTGGAGAACCTGTATTTCGGGTACCGCGTCTTGTACGATGTTGTGACGCGTTTCTGCGCGGCAGCCTGACACCGCGCTCGCGTCAGGAGACGTTGTTTCTAGCACCAGACTGCAGTTTTCAGTTGGAGGAGCGGTATGAAGGTTACGGTTCGGGAGGGCTTGATCCAGAGGGAGCCAACGGAACTGGTTGTCGTGAACCTGTTTCAGGGGGTGACGCAGCCAGGAGGGGCCACAGGTGCCGTCGATCGCGCGCTGAGTGGTGCGATCTCAGAGCGGCTGCAAGCGGGCGATCCGCTGGGCGAGTTTGGGCAGATGACGGTCTTTTACCCCCGGGGAGCCATGCCCGCTGTGCGCGTGCTGCTGGCAGGATTGGGCAAGTCTGAGGACTTGACGCTGGATCGGGTGCGCCAGCTGTCGGCTTTGGTGGCCAGGCACGTGCGCTCCCTGGGCGTCACCAGCTATGTCTCCATCGTCCATGGGGCCGGCATCGCCGGGCTGGATCCTGAGCAATCGGCGCAGGCCATCGTTGAGGGGGCTCTTTTGGGCGCCTACCGCTTTGCGGGCTATGGCAAGCGTCCGGAGGATGAGCGGCCTCAACTGGCGGAGATAGCGCTGGTTACCAGCGATGCAGGGTCGCTGG
>CAZMAI010000041.1:0-17747 GCA_964564195.1 uncultured Anaerolineales bacterium
CAGGTAGCTGACGCCGAGGCGGCCGCAATGGCCCTGGCGCCGGTCGCCGGGCAATGGGCCGAGGTGCTGTTCGGCGTGGGCCTGCTGGGGGCTTCTCTGCTCGCCGCGTCTGTGCTGCCGCTGGCAACAACCTATGCGGTGTGCGAGGTATTTGGCTGGGAGCGCGGGTTGGATCACGCGCCCACTCAAGCGCCCGTGTTCTATGGGCTCTATACCGCGATTATCGCAGTGAGCACGCTGATCGTGCTTATCCCGGGTCTGCCGCTCTTTCCGTTGATGTGGCTATCGCAGGTGGCCAACGCCATCCTGCTGCCAGTAGTCCTCCTGCTGATGCTCAAGCTGGTCAATGACCGGTACTTGATGAGGACGCATACTAACAATCGCTTCACCAACGTGTTGGTCATCATTCTGGGAGTGTTGGTGGTGGCGGCCACTGCAGCGCTGTTTGTCAACGGCGCTCCCGTCGGCTGAAAGACCCTTATCGCAGCTGTCGTTCGCGCCATTGGCCTGTGACCTGGCTTTGGTGTATCCTTTTCCTCACTTCTTCGAGCTTCTATCCGACCGATCATGGCATAGGCGCCGCGCGACTGTCGGGTAGACAATACCAGCCCTATGGGGGTGTCTGATGCCTGACGTTCCCGGTTTTGATACACGCGCGTTGCACGCTGGCTACTCCTCCGACAGCGTGACCGGTTCCTCCGCCGTGCCGATCTACCAGACAGCCAGCTATGTGTTCCAAGATACCGCCCATGCCGCGCGGCTCTTCGCCCTGGAGGAGTCCGGCAACATCTACAGCCGCATCCAGAATCCGACCAACGATATCCTGGAGCAGCGCGTGACTGCGCTGGAGCAGGGCGTGGCTGCCGTGGCGTTTTCGTCAGGCATGGCGGCGATAAGCGCGGTGCTGCTCTCCCTGTGCAAACCCGGCGACGAGATCGTGGCCAGCACCCGCCTGTACGGCGGGACTGTAACGCTGCTCACCGGGCAGTTTGAGCGACTGGGCATCAAAACGGTCTGGGTCGATACGGACGACGCCGCGGGTTTCGAGGCGGCGTTGAACGAGCGCTCGCGCGCGGTGTACCTGGAGACGATCGGCAATCCGCGCCTGGCGGTGCCCGATCTGTCAGGGGTCGCTGCTGCTGCGCATCGCGCGGGTGTCCCGCTCGTTGTGGACAACACGACCGCTTCCCCGGCCCTGTGCCGGCCGCTCAGTTTCGGGGCCGATATCGTGGTACATAGCCTCACCAAGTACCTGAATGGGCACGGTAATTCCATCGGCGGCATCGTCGTCGATGGCGGCCACTTTCCCTGGGACAACGGGCGCTTTCCCGAGTTCTCTTCGCCCGATCCCGCGTATCACGGCGTGTGCTTTACAGAGCGCTTTGGCCCGGCGGCGTTTGCGGCGCGTTGCCGCACGGGGATGCTGCGAGATATGGGCGCGTGCATCAGCCCATTCAATGCATTCCTCACCCTGGTCGGCATAGAGACCCTGGGTCTGCGGATGGCGCGGCACAGCGAGAACGCCCTGGCGGTAGCGCAGTTCCTGGAGCAGCACTCGCGCGTGGCCTGGGTGCTGTATCCCGGACTGGAGAGCCATCCGAGTTATCCCCAAGCGCAGCGCTACCTGCGGGATGGGGCTAGCGGCATGGTGGGCTTTGGCGTCAAAGGCGGCCTGGAGGCCGGACGACGCTTTATCGAGGGGCTGCAGATGTTCAGCCACCTGGCCAATATCGGTGATTCGCGCAGCCTGGCGATTCATCCAGCCTCGACCACACACCAACAATTGACCGAGGAGCAGCTTGTTGCAGCCGGTGTGACCCCGGACTTTATCCGGTTGTCGATCGGGATCGAGAGCCTGCCCGATATACTGGCCGACCTCGATCAGGCACTGGCAGCGAGCGCCTGAGGGAGGGGCGAGGCGAACTGTGTCTATCGACGATGTGATCGACATCGATAGTGCCTCACGCTTCGGCGGGGCACACTCGGTAGGATTGGTGGAGACGCACCACTGGACCTGCTATGAGCCTCTGCTGCTGGACTGCGGTCGCTCTCTCAGTCCCATCACGCAGGCCTACGAGACTTATGGAGAGCTGAGCCCGGAACGTGACAACGCGGTGCTTATCTTTCACGCGCTAACCGGTGATGCCCATGCGGCCGGCTACCATGACCCCTCGGACAGGCGGCCTGGCTGGTGGGATATTATGGTGGGGCCGGGCAAGGCCTTTGATACCGACCGCTACTTTGTGATCTGCATCAATGTGCTGGGCGGGTGCAGGGGCAGCACTGGCCCATCCAGCGTCAACCCTCAGACGGGCGCCCCCTACGGTCTGGAGTTCCCGATTCTGACTCTCAGCGACATGGTGCGTGCCCAGGAGCGGCTGATCAGCCATCTCGGCATCGAGTGCCTGCTGTGCGTGGTGGGTGGCAGCATGGGCGGCATGATGGCCCTGGATTGGGCCGTCCGCTATCCCGCTCGCGTGGCATCTGTCATCGCCATCGCTACCACGGCACGGCTAACGGCCCAGGGCATCGCCTTTAACGAGGTCGGGCGCCAGGCGATCATGGCGGATCCTGACTGGCGGCGCGGCGACTATTACGGCCAACGTTCGCCCGAGGCCGGTCTGGCTGTGGCTCGCATGATCGCGCACATCACCTACCTTTCCAACCAACAAATGCACCACAAATTCGGTCGCCGTCTGCAGGACCGGGAGGCTCTCGGGTATGACTTTGGCACCGAGTTTCAGGTAGAGAGTTATCTGCGCTACCAGGGCAACGCCTTTGTACGCCGCTTTGATGCCAACACGTATCTCTACATCACCAAGGCTATCGACTATTTCGATATCGCCAATGGTCAGGGTTCGCTGGTGCAGGCCTTTGAAGCGTTCCAAGCCGAGGCGCTGGTGGTGTCCTTTAGCAGCGATTGGCTGTTCCCCACGGAGCAGTCTCGCGAACTGGTGCGCGCCCTGCAGGCCAACGGTGTGCCAACCACTTTCACGGAGATCGAGAGCGACTATGGCCACGATGCCTTCTTTCTGCCTAATGCCGAACTCTCTGACACGGTGACTGGATTCCTCAGCAACGCCTACGGGCGCGTGCGCGGGCAGCGAGGTGAGGCATGAGTTGGGTCGAGGAAAAGGCGGCCGTCAAACAGCGTCTCGACTACCAGCTGATGGGCGACCTGGTGCCTGTGGGATCCCGGGTGCTGGACCTCGGATGCGGGGATGGCGATCTGCTCGCCGAGTTGCGCGACCGGCGCCAGTGCCAGGTGCGCGGTATCGAGATCGATCCCATACACGTGCGTCACTGTATCGAACGCGGCGTGCCTGTCTATCACGGCGACATGCTGGAGGGCATCCAGCACTATCGTGATGGATCATTCGATCTGGTGTTGCTCAGCCAGACGCTGCAGCAAACGACGGACCCCGTGCGCGTGATCCATGAGATGCTGCGGGTAGGTGAGCGCGCGATCATCAGCTTTCCCAACTTTGGCTGGTGGAAGACTCGCCTGCAACTGCTGTTTTCCGGCCGCATGCCCAGGCACCGGCTACTGCCGTATGAGTGGTACGACACGCCCAACGTCCACCTGTGCACCATCCGGGATTTTCGTCTGCTGTGTGAACAGGAGGGGCTGACGGTGGTGCGGGAGATGTACCTGGTGCCCACAGCGCGTCGCGTGGGTCGCTTTATGGCCAACTGGCGCGCAGGTCTGGCCATCTTTGAGCTGCGCGCCAATCGCACGGTGTGACGCGTGCCGGAGGTATTCGCAATGGACGCACGGGTTGCTCCCTGTGTGATTCGCCCGCTCGAGACCGAGGACTATCGCGATTGGCACGCCATTATGACGTGCTCCGCGGTCCAGAGACAGACGCTGCAACTTCCCAGCCTCACTCTGGCCACTGCCCGCAAGCGGCTCGAGGCAAGAAGCGACAGTTCGCATGTGTTAGCGGCTGTGATGGGTGACCGTGTGGTGGGACAGGGCTGGCTGCAGGTCATGGGAGGCCGGCGCAGCCATGTGGGCCAGCCTGGCGTGGCCGTACATGAAGACTATTGGGGGCGTGGCATCGGCAAGGCGCTGTTGACTGCGCTGATCGACCTCGGCGACAACTGGCTGGGACTGACGCGCCTTGAGCTCGAGGTCTACGCCGACAATGCTGCCGCGATCCACCTGTATGAGAAGGCGGGTTTCGTGCTCGAAGGTGCCAAACGGCAGTACGCGATGCGGGATGGTGTGTTGATCGACGCGTACGTGATGGCACGGCTCCGTCCGCAACGCTAACACGACCGACCACCCCACGGCAACCTGCGCGAGTTGTGTGCTTGCCATGCTCCGCCGTTTTCACCGGCCAATCAGCCTCGTACTTGTAGACTTTGTTCAGCTCTAGCGCAAAGGCACACGCCTATGGGCGGAAACTGCTCGTTGTGGCCTGGCGCCCCGCTCGCCCCGGCGTTATAATCGCAGTGTCAAGGGGATTCGGCGGTAGAGCGTGGCGGCAGTGACGCCCGGAGGAGGAGGGATGGAGGCCAAGTATCGCATTCTGCAGGCGCGTTGGGCCGCGGGCGGAGCCTGGCGCAACTGGGGTTTTGTGTACCAGCTCGAGGAGGGAGGCAGCCTGCACCTGCATCACAACATGGATGAGCTGCAGGATATTGTGTATACGGTCGAGGACCGGCTCCGAGCAATGCCGCGACGGCTCGCCCTGGCCGATGCTGCCTTTGAGGGGCTTGAGACCACTTGCCGGCTGTTGCCCGAGGTCTACCGGCGCGTTGGGCAGGAGGGCCACGCATCCGCTCTCGTCAACGAGATCGAGGCCAATGTCATGGGCCTGGAGGATATGGCCTGGCGCGATCCCTCGGAGGACGATATGTACGTCTTCTCCGGGCGGGCAAACAGGCCTCTGGCACAGGCCGTGGCTCACCGGCTGGGACTGCCGCTGGGCGGCCTGCTGATCGACCGGTTCCCCGACACAGAGGTGTATATTCAGATCGAGGAACTGGTCCGCAAGAAGGACGTGTACGTCATCCAGCCCTGCTCTGCCCCGGTCAACGACCATCTGGTCGAGCTCCTTCTGATCGTCGACGCGTTGCGCAGGGCTTCGGCGGCACAAATCACCACAATCATCCCCTATTTCCCCTATGCCCGTCAGGAGCGTATGGCCCGCGGCCGAGAGGCGATCAGCGCCCGTGTGGTGGCCTCCATGCTAGAGGCATCCGGTGTCGCACGCGTGATCTATGTCGATATCCATGCCGAGGCGATTCAGGGCTTTTTCACGGTGCCCGTGGATTGGCTGCAGGCCTATC
The DNA here is from genome assembly GCA_964564195.1 of uncultured Anaerolineales bacterium. Classification (GTDB taxonomy): domain Bacteria; phylum Chloroflexota; class Anaerolineae; order UBA1429; family UBA1429; genus JAAYED01. Next base: position 5,299 of record CAZMAI010000041.1, read on the forward strand.
CGATTTTCGCTCGCTATTTCATGAACCAGGGCTTTGTCAAGGATGCGGTGGTGGTCTCGCCCGATGTGGGACGTGCTCGTTTGGCCGGCCGCTATGCCCAGGCATTGGGCGTGCCTTTGGTGGTGATGCACAAGCGCCGCGATGGCGACGGCCGGGTGGAGACGACGCACATCGTCGGCGATGTGCGGGACAAGATCCCCATTGTGATCGACGATATCATGGCCAGCGGCAGCGTTTTGGGCCAAATTCCAGAGCTCTTCAAACAGGGGGCGCGGCCTGAGGTTCACCTGGCGATCACGCATCCCGTGCTGCTGCCCAGTGCCATGAGCCGGCTCGATGCTGACTGGGTGGCCGAGTTGGTCGTGGCGGATACGGTGCTGGTTCCCCCGCCCAAGCACCACCCCAAGTTGCAGATCCTTAGCGTGGCGCCGATGCTGGCGTATGCCATTCGCGGTATCCATCGGGGGACGTCCATCAGTCCGCTGTGGAGTCCCGACGCCCCGCAGGAGCTGGGGTTGTACGAGGAGCCGTAAGCCCGTGGGCTAGGCCGCGGACTCGGCACGTTTCTGAGCCAGGCGGAGGTGATTGCCATGGTGTATCGTGTTCTCGTGGCCCAGCAGGACGCCGATCTCATCACTGTCTTTCGGACGGATCCGGCCAGCGGGCAGCTATCGGTGGAGCTAGAGTACCCGCTGCCCGGCGGGCCAGCGCCTCTCGCGCTGGATCCGCTGCAGCGCTGGTTGGTAGTCGGGCTGCGGGATACGCCCGGACTGGCCATGGTCCGCCTCGATCTAAACGCCATGCTCGATCCTACGCCGGCCGTGATCTCGCTCCCCAACGACCCCTGCTATGTGTCGTTCGACCGCTCCGGTCGCTTTGTGCTTACAGCGTACTATACGGCGGGCCGTTGTGCGGTGCACCGCGTGCGCGCCGACGGCACACTCGATCCCGAGGTCGTGCAGTGGATCGAGCTCGAGCCCCACGCCCACTGCATTCAGGTCGACCCCGGGAATGCTTTTGCCTATGTTCCCCAGACCATGCCGGCCAACCGTATCGATCAGTTCACCTTTGATGCCGACAGCGGCCAGCTTGCGCCCTTGAGCGAGCAGCGGGCGCCGACGATGCCGGGGCAAGGACCGCGGCATTACGTGTATCACCCCGTGCTGGAGCGGCTGTACACGTCCAACGAGGACTCGAGCACCGTCTCCGCCTACTCCTGCGACCGTATAGGCGGCCAGTTGTCTTTGCTGGGCACCTGGTCGACGCTGCCAGAGGGATGGGCGGGAAAGAACACCTGCGCGCAGATCCATCTCGACCCACAAGGTCGATGGCTGTTTGTGTCGAATCGAGGACACGACAGCCTCGCCATCTTTGAGGTGGATGCGGGCACGGGGATGCTCGCGCCGGCGGGGCAGCAGTCGACCGAGCCTACGCCTCGCGCCTTTGGCATCGATCCCACCGGCAGGTTCGTTTATGCGGCCGGGCTGGGCTCGGACCGGCTCGCGGCCTACCGGCTCATCCGCGACACGGGCCAACTCGAGCCGATTGCCACCTATCCACTGGGCCGCAACCCAATGTGGGTTTTGCCCTATGCCGGTGCCGCTTCTAGCTGAGGGCGCAACGCCTCAGGTGGCGGCTCCGGTCCCGAACCGCACAAAGGCATCCAGCGTGTCTGTCTCAGGTTGGCGCGTGCTGTGAAAGCCGAGCTTTTCATAGAAACGGGCCGTGCGGGGATCAGTGTCGGTGAGCAGGACGCACATGCGCACATGCCGGTAGTGCTCCAGGCAGACTCCCACGAGGTGAGTGCCGACGCCGAGCCCCTGGTACTCTGGGCGGACGAGCACATCCTGGATGTACGCGATGGCGACCTCGTCCGATAGACAGCGCGCCAGGCCGACAAGTAACTCATCGTGCCAGGCGGCGATCACAAAGGACGAATTACGGCAAGCTCGCGAGAGGTCGGCGCGGCGGTTGGGTCCTGTGTAGGCGGTCCAGCCGACGGACGCATATAGCGAGAGCAAATGGTGCAGGGGGATGTCTCTGCCTGTGCGGAACTCGAGAACTGATGTGTCCATCATGGCTTATCTCCGGAAGCGATGCGCGTGCGGTCAGGGGAATCAGGCGTTACGAGGCAGTCCTGACGTCTGGATGCCTGGGCGGGTGAGAACAGCACCAACCGTCTTATCCAGGAGCCAGCGGGCGAAAGTCACGCCATGCCATCAATTGGCTACGGCTCGCTAACAGCCACCGTGGTGATCAGGGCGCTGTCTCCTGCAGGATGGCCGTTGAGGCTAACCGGAAGACGCTGGCCATCAGCGCGGTACATCCCGACAAGGATGGAGGCTTCACCGAGCGGTGCATCGCTCTTGACCTGAATCTCGTGCCTTCCGGCTATGCGTTCCCCCTGACCCCAGAACGTTGTCGGGTACTCGCCATCGAGAGGTGGCCCGTCATCCTGCCCAATCAAGGTCCCATCTGCAGATACGAGATGGACAAAGATCGTGTAGGCGTCATCCAATGGGGCTGTCTCCCAATAGAGCGTCAATTGCAGGTTCTGGCCCGCGGCAATGCGGCTCTCACCAAGATCGTAGCCGGTGAGACGCACGCCATCACCAATCGTATAGTCTAGCCCATAGTCCGCTTCAGTGGCGTATCCGGCGCCCTCGATCTTGATGTAACCGAGCGTCGGTTGCAGAACCTCTCGCCCCAGCCCATCTGACACCGGCAAACGTTCCATCGCAGGGCGGGTGTAGAGGCCCGCATTCAGGCGGGCGGCCACTGGGCCCGTCGCATCGGGGGAGATCCTCAGCTCATACGCGTCCTTGATGACCTCGCCGGGTTCCCAGCGGCTGCTGGGATAGAGCGCCATGCCCGCCAGACTGTCGCGGAAAGCGATCATCTCGCCCTCACGTCCGAATAAATGCAGGTAGACGCTATAATCGCTTTCGACCGGCGCCAGGGCATGCCAGTACAGGGATATCATGGTGGACTCGCCGGGCTTGAGGCTTCTGTCCTCCAACTCATAGGCCACAAGCTCGATGGCATTGCCGTAACGTGTGTGGAACCCGATGGCGGACTCTGGAATTTGCTCCACAGTGAGTGTGTCTGGCGGTCGATACGCGGGGACGATGGTTGTCCAGGGCGCAGCGATGGCCACCATCGCCTGAATCGCGATGGCAGTGGCGATCACCTTGCCCCAGAGTCGCGGCGGGAACCAGGCAGAGAGCCCCCAGGCCACCAGCAGAGACAATGCCCCAAGGGCCGGAAAGATCAGGCGTGCCTGTGAAGCGTATGTCAGAGATGTCCATCGCAGCAACGAGAGATGGAGTCCGATGGCCCATAGCAGCAGCAAAGCGAGCGATGCCCAGAAACCCGCAGGGGACTGCATAGGGCTGTGCTGTTCGTGTTGTCTGGCACGTAATGCAATCCAACGGATAGCGCCACCAAGACCGAGAACATACATCATCTCAAGCAAGACATACGCCCAGCCTGGCGAAAGCGCAACATTAAAAGACCCAAACAACCCCCAGTAGGTCATTCGGAAGCCTTTGAGCTCACTCAGAATATGCGACCAGTTGGCGGGCGCCTGGCGTGTACCGAATATGGCGAGCATAGTCTCTGTGCCTGTCAGTTCGCCGTATAGCAGTATGTTGCGCGCATACCACCAGCTCGCGATGAGCGCCCCGATTGCCGCGAGGCTTGCGCACCATGCCAGACAAGTGCGCCACAGGTATTGGCGTTCATGGGCGCCGTGGCGACCGGCGACCAACGTAGCCAACAGGATCGCTGTGACTCCTATCGGGAACAGGAGTAACCCGCTGACCTTGGTCAGGGCGCCCAGGCCAGCCATGGCGCCGATCTGCAGGGAGCGACGCCTCGTCGGACCCGCCAGGATCGCTTGCGAGCACTGCACCAGCATCCAGGCGGAGATGCAGATGATGAGATTGTCGTTGTTGATTGAAGAAGAGAGATAGACGAACATCGGGTTAAAGGCGGTCAGAGCCATGCCTCCCAGAGCGATGACTGGCTGACCGGGAAACAGGGTACGCCCAAGGTGCCATACGCCCCAGACGGTTGCCGCTCCCAGCAGGATCGAGTAGACCCTCAGAAGGTGCACAGCGAGCGAGAGGCCGCGCCAGGGCCATGCCTCGGCCTCCGAGTGCACAAGGGCATTCTGGTTTTCCCTCGCCAGGCCGATGCCGGTCTGCACATATGGATTCCTGTACAACTCGGACACGGTGTCCTGTACTTTAAGGCCTGAGATGAGCGTGGCTCCCACCACATAGTACAGCGGGGGCTGACTGCCCTCCTGCTCGTAGGCCGTTTCCTCGCCAGGGCGCTGGATGGGCAAGCCTCGCTCACGGACCAGGTGTTCGATGTAACCGTAGTGAGCGATCTCGTCGGGGCTCTCGAGGATGGGGTTAACGACTGAATAGACAGCCGCGAGAAAAACGAAGAGCGCCAAGATGGCCAGCGCTCGGCAGTGGCATGACGTGATAATGGGCGCAGAGTCTAGCCTTGCCTCTGCCATGGAAAGCTCTAGTCGCTCTCTCTTGCGATGCGGAGGGAGGCGACGTATGCGTCCTGCTCAAGCGAGTTGCCCTCTCGATCGACTGCCTGCAGCCTTTCTCCCGTTTCAAGCAGGTACCAGCCCAGAGCAACCTCGTACTGCCCTGGGGGAGCGCCCGCGGGCACCTCCAGCAGGCGGGTTTCACGGATGAGTTCGCCGGCTCGCCAAACGACGGTGGGGTATCGTCCATTAACCGGGGGACCATCAGCCTGGGCGATAATGGTGCCCTCGGGGTCCAGCAGATGAGCGAACACAACATAGTCGGTTCCGGGGACATTCTGAGCGCGCCACGTAAGCTCGATCTGGTTCGCTGTGCCCGGGGTCAGATTCGCAGGGAAAGTGAGGTCCATCAGGTCAATGCTGCCACCGTAGGTCGCCATTGGTGATCGCCAGCGCGCACTGTATTGACGGGAGGATAGCGCGATCGGGAGGCGACCAAAGATCGCCGCGCTGTCGCCCAACTCCCCAGATGGTTTCGCGGGCAGGTAATCTTCTGCGTTGGCGGCGAACACCGTGACCTTGATCTGTCCGTAGGTTGGTGCAGCCAGATCCTCGCCAAGGAGAAAACTATGTCGGTCTTCGATGATCTGTCCTGGCTGCCAGAGCGATGTAGGATAGCTGCCGTGCCCGGGATAACTCTCTGTACCTCCGATAAAGACCATGCCTGGATCCAACAACTGCACGCTCACGGTGTAGTTCGACTGAGTTTCGTGCAGACACCGCCAGTAAAGTGTGACGGCGATGCGGTCACCTGGCCTCATGTTGCCGGACTCGACTCTGTAACCGACCAGTTCCATAGTCTCACCAAAACGGAACTGCAGGGGCGCTACCTCCTCCGCATCTATCTCAATGAGGATGCGGGCCCGCGCATAAGCCGGGGCGATATACCGCCATGGCATTGCGGCCGACGTCACCAGCAAGATCGCGGCTAAAACCCACGGCGCGAAGGCGCGTTCACGTCCGGGCAAAACTCGTGGCAGAGCATTGCCAAGGGCCAGGCCGACGATGGGAGCTAGCGGCATGAGATACCTGCCCGGCGAGACAAACGTCAGACGACTTACCGGGATCAGAAAGAGAGGCGGTATGAGCAGCAGCAGGGCTGTGAAAAGCGGGACAAGGATGCGCCAGCGCTCCGTCCGCTCACATGATCGCCAGAGGCGTATCAATCCGATGGCGCTGCAGGCGGACACAGCTGTTACAATCCAGTAAAAGGCGTCATCTGCCGGGACGTTGCCGACGCCAAAGGCCGCCCAGAAGGTCCGCCAGGTGTATGTCAGGCCAGCCGGAACTGCGCTCCAATCGAACAACTCACTGGCAACTGGAGTGCCTCCTGCTATCGCCGGGAGGATGAAACGTTCTATGGCGCCAGTGAGGCTCGAATGATGTCCCGCCAGGTAGGTATTCCATGCTTCCCATCGTGTCAACAGGAGCACCTCGGCAGCGAACGCCAGTAGCCCGACGCCGACAAGGCTTAATGCTACACCCGGGCGTATCGCGTGTCTGTGCCGAACCAGAGCCCATCCGCTGACGATAGCACCTAGCGGAATCAGCGCGACTGCGTTTGCCTTGCTCATGAATGCCGCGGCGATAGCCAGCCACATGGCCAGCCACAGCGACATGTGTGGCCGGTCCAGTAGACGCACCATAAAGTAGAGGGTCAGGGTACTGAACAACGTCACGGCGGCGTCGTTGGTGATGATACTGTGCGTAAATACAAACTGGGGTATAAACCCCGTAATCGCCGTGGCGGCAGCCGCCAGTGTTGGCCGTTCGGGCGCCAGGACCCTGGCGATCTTGTGCGTCAGAGTGAGCGTCAACAGTCCGATCAGGGTGGACACCAGACGAGCCGCGTGCATGCCGAGCACGGAGCCTGTATACGGAAATTGCTCGGCGGATGTATGAATGTAGGCATTCAGAGAGCGACCGCTGCCCACCTCTGGATTTGGGATCGGCCTTAGATCGTCAGTCATATCTACCCAGCATGTGAAGGCCGCGCCGATGAGATAGTACAGGGGGGGATGGTGTGTGGCATCCCAGCCTATCTCGGGGAGCAGGCGCTGCCCCGACACCGGGAGTGAGTGCTCTGTAACTAGATGCCGGATATAGGCAAAGTGAGCCCACTCGTCATAGCCCTCGCCCAAGGGGTTGACAAGGGATGTGATGAGGCAAAGCAGGACAAAAGCAACATAGATGATCCGATGAGCGTTGCCCAGCCGCATCAGGTGATTGCCAGTCTGCACTTTACCCCGTTTCCGGGTATCCTTGCTGGTAGTTGACACTTGGATCTCGGCCAGCACGCACGGGCCCCGCGTGTGCACACGCGGGGCCCATTGCCAGTCATGTGATCAGATGGGCTTGACCGTAGGGTTCTCGCCCACCAGCCCGGGATAGACGCCGAACTGGATCATCCGCTCAAGGGAGGGATGGCCCATCATCCACTTGTTCACGGCGCGGAGCAGGCGGTTCTCGCCGGTCTGCGGGACGGTGTAGGGCAGTTTCTCGTTGGTGCCGCGGGGCAGGTACACCAGGACGCAGAACTGCTCGCCCTCGCGCACCGAGATAGGGGCCATATGCAGGTTCCATGCCGGGCACTCGATGACGCTGCCCTTGGGCGCATAGAAGGCACCGACCTTGGCCGTGTCGTAGCGAATCTCTTCGCCGAACTCGACATCCTGTAGATGTCCCACCAAAAAGATCGCGTCGGTGACCATCACGTTCACTTCGCTGCCGCGATGGTACTCGACGCCATTGAGGGCATTGTTGTGGCCATAGCACCAGCCGACCTGAACGTCCATGCCGCCATAGACTTCCTGGATCAGGGCTGTGTTCAGCGCGCTGGGCTCTTCCAGGGCCGGGACAGACGTCTCGTAGGCCACGCGCTCGGTCTGTGGCACGATCGCCGCTGTCCGCCCGATCATCTCTGTGGCGTCATACTGTGGCAGATAGTGCCCAAAGCGCTCAAATGCCGGGTCGCTGATGTGCTTGAAGTCCAGGGTTGGGTTCAGTTCGCGCAGTTTCGCCAGAACGTCGTTGCTCATTGTGCTCCTCTCATGTTCGTGTTGGCTACTCGAGGGACGCAGGGTGACGCCGCTCCCCGGGCACCATGATACTGCAACTCTAGCCGAAAAGGGCGCGCTTGCCAAGCGTGCCCCTGCGTTTGCACACTGACCTGGGCTTGACCGCCGGGCTGCTCACGGGAGGGGGCCGAGGCGAATCGCCCCAGCGCCATTGCTGACTGGGACTCTCACCACCTCCGGATATGTGTACATGCCCACTTGGAGATACAGCGGCCCGGATTCCCGCACGTCAAAGGTGGTCCAGGACAGCACAACGTTCCCTGCCGACCAAGCTACCGAGGACAGTGGCGCGTCCTGCACGGCCAGGAGTGCGTCCGCAGTCGCCGTATAGAGGTGATTGAACTGGTGGTACCGGTCCGGCGCAAAGGCGTCCGTCACCTGCCAGCAAGTGACGACATGGAGCGTGTTCCCGTCGCGCCTGGCTGACCATCCGGTGAGCGTTAGCCCGTTCTCCAGCCCCTCATCATCCAGTTGTGCAAGGTTCGCCGGATTCAAACCGGTGACTTGTAGTACCGTGTAGGGCGGCTCGCCCGCGCGTCGGGGATAGGTGGTCTCCGATGTGATCCGTGCGAACTGTCGCGCGGCGACCAGCGCCGGGCTATCGGGAAACAGGAACAGCAACTGCGCCGTCTCCCCCTCCGGCGGGAGCAGCAGGGCCGCCTCCCCGTTGATTAATCGCAGATCCCCTCCCCAAAAGAGCACGCTCATAGCGGCCGCATCAGCGTCGTAGGCCGGGTCATCGCTGCGCGCGTGGCTGTAGATGGGCGCGTTCCCGGCCACCTGCCTGGCCATGGCACGGGGGTACAGCAGCGGCGTGCCCATCCCGCCCGGATGCGACGCTTGCACGTTCGCGCAGATACTCGTGGCCACGGCGCCGCCCTGCACCAGCGCGATGACCAGCGTCAGTGAGGCGACCAGCGGCCCCTGCCAGCGGCGAGACTCGGATGCCGCTAGGCCTCCGAGCAGGGTCAGAGCGGGCAGGCCGACCAGCAGGTACTGGTGGTAGACCGGGGTGCTCGAACGCGTAAAGAGGATAGGCGCCGCCAGCGCCCAGGCCATGACCAACCTGTTGAGCACGACGTGTGCGCCGCTTGACCGCCGATCACGCCACAACCGCACTGAAGCCAGTACAAGCCCCGTCACGATGAGCGCGGCGTTCAAGGCTCTGGCGCCACGTTGTGCGGCGGTAGCGGCTGTGGACCACTGCCAATCCCAGCCCAGCGGCAGCCATTCCCACGCGTGGCCCGTGCCCGTCTCCGCCCAAAGCCGCCAGGCGTCCAGACTCCAGAAGGCGGGCCTGTCAAGAATGGCGGTAACGGACGAGGTGATGCTGCCGCTTCGGACCAGGGCGGCGGCAAAGGGCAGCGCCGCGGCCAACGGGAGCACGGCGCCCGCCAGGATCCAGCGCCAGCCGGTGTCCTGTGACATGCCACGCCAAAGCCGGAAGCGCAGGAGCAGGTAGAGAGTGACGGGAATCAGCGCTGCCCCGGAATAGTGCACCTGCCATGCCAGACCGGCCAGCGCGATGTGCAGCGCCAACGCTGGTCCGCGGTGCGTCTCAATGGCGCGCAGTCCCAGCCAGGCCCAGAGGATAGCCAGAGGCGCCATCAAGTCCTGGCTCCAGATACTGCGCGCGTAAAGCACGCCGTAGGGTGCGCTGCCGTACAGCAGGCCGGTCGCAAACGCCGCCCAGGGGCCCCAGGTGCGACGGGCAATGGACCATAGCGGGATGACCGCCAGCGCGCCCAACGCGGAGATACACAGCGTGGCAAAGAGCGGGTCTCGGGACAGTGCAAAGGGGAGCGCCATCAGCCAGACAAAGAGCGGGGGATTGGGTATGCCCGCTGAGGAAGGGATGCCCACGGCCGAGACCTGTCCGTCGCGTGCCATCTGCAACGCCAGGAGGCTGACACGGGCCTCGTCAAAGCTGAAGGAGTTGATGCCTGGCCAGCCCAGACGCAGCGCACCTGCCAGCGCCAGCACCAGCATAAGGCCGAGCCAGTCCAGCCGGCGGATGGACATGTCGCGATGTGGGGCACGCGTGTCGCTCATGCCGGCTACTATAGAGCGACCGCTAAAGACTGGCAACCGGGGCGAGCCCAAACACGATAATCATAGAAGGCCAGCGGCTCCGGCCTGAGGCTGGTGCCTCCAGGCGGAGCCGCCGAACACGCTGTTGTGTGTGTCGCTCAGGCCAGCGTGCCGTCGTCCAGCTTGCGGGCGCGTGCCTCATCGGGGCGCTCCGCCAAAAAGGCCGTGACGGCCTCGAGCGTGGGCAGGCCGGACCGGCCGCCGAGCTTGGTGGCCTTGAGCCCGGCCACCGCCGAGGAGAAGCGGATCGCCTCGTGCTGGTCGAATCCCTTGGCCATGGCGTAGGTGTAGGCCCCATGGAACGAGTCGCCGCAACCGGTGGTGTCCACCACCTTGACGGTAAAGGCGGGGCAGTGGTAGACGACGCCATCGGCCAGATAGTAGGATCCCTGCGGCCCCACCGTAAAGGTGGGCATCGTCGCGCCCAGGTCGGCCAGGAGCGCCAAACCGCGCCGCACGTCGAAGGAACCCACCAGGGGCTCGACGGCGAACTCGGGCATGATCGGGGCATCCACGTGGTGGATCATCTCCGCCACAGGGCCGTCGATGCGCGCCAGGTCTGCGACGACCTTGCCGCCGTTGGCGTGCAGGTGCCGCGCAGCCTCGATGGCCACATCGGGCACAAAACCGGTGACCAGCATCGCCTTGGCCTTGCGGGCGCGGGTTGGGTCAAAGTACGAGCTCACGTTCTCGGGGCGCCGGTCAAAGCCAGAGCCGTAGATCGTGCGCTCGCCCGTTTCGGCATCGACCTCGATATAGCTGCACGGCGAGCGGTAGCCAGGCACCAGCGGCATCTGGCTGATGTCTACACCGTCACGCTCCAGCTCTGTGCGGATCATCTGGCCATGATAGTCGTCGCCCACGATGCCCCAGAGCTCGACGCCGCCGCCCAGCCGGGCGATCGCCGTGGCGCCCGTGGACGCCAGGCCGCCGCCCTGCACCAGCGGCACGCCGCATTGTTCCCATCCATCTGCTGTGCGGGTCACAATCGAGAGGTGATCGATGCACCCACTCCCGATCGCAATCATCTCCTGTACCATACTGTCTCCTTGCCAGTTATCAGTTAGCGCGTAGCGGATCAGGCACTCAGACGACGACGCCATCCGCCAGGCGGCGGGCGCGTGCCTCGTCCGGGCGCTCGACCATAAACTGCGTCACGGCCTCCAGCGTGGGCAACCCGGAGCGCCCACCCAGGCGTGTGGCCTTTAATCCGGCGACGGCTGAGGCGAAGCGGATGGCCTCATGCTGGCTCATGTCCTTAGCCATGGCGTAGGTGTAGGCGCCGTGGAACGAGTCGCCGCAGCCAGTGGTGTCTATCGCTCGGATCTGGAACGCCGGGCAATGGTACACCTCGCCCTCGGCCAGATAGTAGCAGCCCTTGGGGCCCACCGTCACCGCGGGCATGTTGCCGCCCAGTTCCGCCAGCGCATGGAGCGCCCGCGGGATGTCAAAGCTGCCTACGAGCGGCTCAACCGTGAACTCGGGCAGGATAATGGCGTCCACGTGGTGCACCATCTCCGCCACCGGCCCGTCGACGCGAAACAGGTCCGCGACGACCTTGCCGCCGTTGGCGTGCACGCGTTTGGCGGCCTCCATCGCGACCTCGGGCACAAAGGCCGTCACCAGCAGCGCCTTTGCCGTGCTGGCACGCTCCGGATCAAAGAACGTGTTGATGTCTGCGGGCTGGACGCCGAAACCGGAGCCATAGATCGTGCGCTCGCCGGTCTCGTCATCCACCTCGATATAGCTGCAATGGGAGCGGTAGCCGGGCACCACACGGATCTGGCTGATGTCGACGCCGTCCCGCTCCAACTCGGAGCGGATCATCTCGCCGTGATGGTCGTCCCCGGTAAAGGCCCACAGCTCCACGCTGGCGCCCAGCCGGGCGATCGCTGTGGCGCCGGTAGCGGCCGGGCCGCCCCCCTGCACCAGCGGGACGCCGCACTCTTCCCAGCCGTCGGGCGTGCGCTTGACGATCGACAGGTGGTCGATGCAGCCGCCACCGATGGCAATGAGCTCGTTACCCATAACGCGCCCTCCCGCGCTCGGGTCGCCTGGCCGTCTTTGGTCGAGACAACCGGGCGCCCGCGTATTTGCAGAACTGTGCCAGCGCGCCCGTGCAGCAGTCATATACCGCGCTGGCGCGATGGGTGATTGTGATGAGCACCGGGTTGGGGGCGCCTGCCGGCAGGCGCCCCTTCTGATTGTGGTCAGTCGTCGATGGTCCAGTTGGGCAGATCCACAGGCAGCGCCTTGGGCTGCTCACAGGTCGTGACGAGGTCGACCTTGGCGCTCTGATCGCTGGACTCGTGCAGGGCATTCATGATGTCCACGACGTGCGAGGTCATGCGGCCGTTGGCGCGATGCGGCCGGCCGTTCTTGATGGCCACGGCCATGTCCGCCACGCCGATGCCGCGCGTATCCTGCACGATCGCGTGCTTGTTCTCGAGTTCGATCAGTTCCTGGCTGTCGGGCTTGCGCAGATAGACCTTGCCCGGGAAGTTGTTCGGATCCGAGCACCGCAAAGAGCCCTCGGTGCCATAGATCTCGATGTGGGGCAGGCCGGTGCCAAAGACGTCCGAACTGGTGAGCCACTGACAGAGCACGCCCGACTGGAACTGGATGATGCCCGTGACGTGCGTCGGGGACTCGATCTTGACAACCCGATCCATGCGGACGACCTCATCGAACATCTTGTTGGTCATGCCCAT
>CAZMAI010000042.1:0-17658 GCA_964564195.1 uncultured Anaerolineales bacterium
ACCCCATCACGGCGCGGCTGTTTGTCGAGCGCGGCGGGTTCGCCACGCCCGAGGCGCTGGAGGACTGGCTGTGGGAACATGCGACGCTGCCCGCGAGCCAGTACTGGGACTATCAGCTGATCCAAAACTATGTCTATCCGCGGGCGGAGAACGGCGAGATGCCCTGGGCAGCCTATTTCCACGCGGCACCCGACGAGTTGGTCCCCATGTTCCGCCGCGAGGACATTCATGTCATCGTCGTAGGTGGCGAGACCAACGGCTACTGGCGCATGATGGGCTGCAACTATGGCCGAACCGTCTCCATCGACGCCTGGTACTAGGAGAGGCAATTGACAGGGACGGGCAGGAGATTAACAGGGATGGACAGGATATACAGGATAGGGACGATACAGTCAGGAATCTCGGCGTAGAGACCGCAGCAAGCCTCGACAACGTGGACAGGGGCGAAAGCGCAGAACACGGTCGGACAAGGCGATACATGCAGTCTGGTTCCCATCCTGTCCATCCTGTATATCCCTGTTAAATGTCTTTTCTTGTAAAGGTATCAAGTCTCATGGACATCCACGACCGGTTTCGGGGGGCGGTGCTGGGGCTGGCGGCGGGGGATGCGCTGGGGACGACGCTCGAGTTCACGGGCGCCGGGCCGCACGGCCTGAAGGATCTGGTGGGCGGCGGCCCCTTCCGGCTGCAGCCAGGCCAGTGGACCGACGACACATCCATGGCGCTGTGCCTGGCGGAGAGCCTGGTCACCTGCCAGGAGTTTAACGCGCGCGACCAGATGGAGCGCTATCTCGACTGGTACGACAACGGCCACCTCTCCAGTAACGGGCGCTGCTTTGACATTGGCAATACCACCAGAGACGCCCTGGAGCGCTTTAGGCGCACAGGAGACCCATACGCGGGTTCTACCAACCCCTTTACCGCGGGCAACGGCTCGATCATGCGGCTGGCGCCGGTACCGATGGCCTATGCCGGGGATGCCGCGGAGGCGATCCGGCGTTCGGCGGAATCCTCCCGGACCACCCACGGCGCGCCTGAGGCGGTGGACGCCTGCCGTTATCTGGGCGGGCTGATCTGGGGCGCGCTGAACGGCGTGCACAAGGCCGAGTTGCTGTCGCCCGGTTACTGCCCGGTGTCCGGGCTCTGGGAGAGTGAACCGCTGGCGCCCGCCATCGCCGCGGTCGCCGGAGGGTCGTTCCTGCACAAAGAGCCCCCCGAGATTCGGGGGCGAGGCTATGTCGTCGACAGCCTGGAGGCCGCACTGTGGGCGCTGGCCCGCAGCGGTTCCTTCCGCGAGGGCGCCCTGCTGGCAGCCAATATGGGCGAGGACGCCGACACCACCGCCGCGGTCTATGGCCAGCTTGCGGGCGCGCTCTATGGCGAGACAGGCATCCCGGACGAGTGGCGCCGCCTGCTGGCGCTGCATGAGACGATCGAGGCGCTGGCCGATGGGCTGTACGCGCTGGCGATGGCCTGAGATGCGTCTAACGAACCACACATACACCGTTAAGGACTCGTACAGCTCAGCGCGCGAGGCGACAGAGACGTCTGAGGCCATTGCCCGCGAGATCGGAGCGCTGCCACGGCGCAACACGCCCGCGGTGCGGGCCGTGCGCCAGGCCTGGTCCAGGCGACTGGCCGGGGCAAAGGCCGCGCTTGTCCGCGCCGTCGCCAATACCCTGCTGGATGAACACCGCCTGCGCTGGGTCGCTTACGAACTCATCGCCGCGCACCCGGAGGCCTACTCCGGCCTGACCGCCGCTGACATCGTCGCACTCGGGCGAGGCATGGACTCCTGGGGAGCCGCGGACACCTTTGCGCGCACGATCTCGGGACCCGCGTGGGTGCGCGGGCAGCTGAGCGACGCCGACATCGCACAATGGGCGGCCTCATCCGATCGCTGCTGGCGCCGAACGGCGCTGGTGAGCACAGTGGCGCTCAACGACCGGGCGCTGGGGCCACGCGGGGACGCCGCTCGCACCCTCGCCATCTGCCGCCTACTGGTCGCCGACCGGGACGACATGGTGGTCAAGGCCATGTCCTGGGCGCTGCGCAGCCTCGCGGAGCGCGATCCGGAGGCGGTGCGGACCTTTCTGGTCGAGCAGGGAGATGCCATTGCCGCACGTGCCCGACGCGAGACCCTGCACAAGCTCGACACAGGGCTCAAGAACCCGCGACGCCACCGCGGATGAATGTTGTTACGCCGCGGTTGTCTTCGCTGCCCGGGCCGGCTCTGGCCAACGCTTTTGCAGAGAACCCGAAAGAGCCGTTTACACTTCTTTTAGGGCTATTTGCATTGGAGCGATCTCGTGGCATACTATCCGCGGATTGAGAAGCCCTGATCGTCCGAGGCCGCTGTAAGGTCCCAGACCCTCAAGCAAGTTCCGGTACGCCGCATGAGCACGCTCGATCCTAGATTTAGCAGGCGCCAATCTGGCGCACATGTGTGAGGGGAAAGAAACCCATGGCCAAGAAGCTCTTTGTCGGCAACCTGAACTATCGTACCACGGACGAGACCCTGTTCGACGCCTTTAGCGCGATCGGCAACGTCGAGTCGGCCGCGGTCATCACCGATCGCGAGACAGGCCGCAGCCGCGGCTTTGGTTTCGTCGAGATGGCCAGCGATGAGGACGCCCAGGCGGCGATCCAGCAACTCGACAACACCGATCTCGACGGCCGCACCATTCGTGTGGCCGAGGCCAACCCGCGCCCGGATTCCCGCGGCGGCGGTGGCGGCGGCTACGGTTCGCGCGGCGGCGGATCCCGTGACGGCGGTTACGGCGGCGGGTCGCGTGATGGCGGCTACGGCGGCGGGCGTCGTTACTAGACACCGACGAACACACAACAGGGCGGGGAGTGATACTCCCCGCCCTGTTTCGTTTAGCAACTGAGCGCGTGCCAGGGACAAGCCGTGCACATACGCCGGTTGCAGAAAACCAGAGAGGAGGCCATCGCTGACCCCCTCCATGGTACACAGCCGGTTGGGCTCGTCATTGAGCCCTCGCTTGTACGTGGCGCAGCGATACTACTCCACCGGCGCCACGCTTGTCAACGCCTGCACAAAGGCCTCATCCGCGTCCATGACTTCGATCGAGCCATTCTGCCGCCTGATAATGGCCACCGGCTCTTTGGTCTCTCGCCTGCGCAGGCCGAGCAGTCCCTTGTCCAGTTTGACCCGGTAGCAGCGGATCCGATCCATATCCATCTCGGCCCGGTAGCCCAGCGGCTCCAGCCGCGCCTCAAGCTCCATCTGGAACTGCTTGAGGTTGCCCTTGCGTGCCCAATTCCGGACACTCTGCATTCTGTCTTCCATGTCTTCCTCCCTTGGCGTCGCAGCCACAACAGCGTGGCTACCTCCTCACTTCGATTCAAGTCTATGCCAGCACCATTCCAGATGCATCGTCGCTTTGGACGATCGCACGATCCTACGAAGGTATTAGGTTACTCGGGCGCCCTAACGGCCGACCGGTGTATCGCCTACACAGGGCGAGTCCCCCGATCGGGAGGGCGCACGATCAGGGGACCGACCTTGGAAGCGATAGAGGATGTGGGCTCACCCTCAGGATAAAAGGCTAACGGGTGCCACTCAACGGTGTTGTTCCCCGGCGAGTATGCACCCGTATTATCCTCGCAGACATGTCAGGCCACATCCGCCCTGCGACGGATGCCCATATCCTACTTTCGTAGGATATGGGTGCTGCGTCCTCACGTCCTCTTGGCGCGCGCACGGATCGATCTGTGAACTAGTCCACCATGCCGTGCCGCAGGGCCACCGCGACGGCCTCTGTGCGGCTGGCGACCCCCAACTTGGCGATGATGGTGCTGACGTGCGATTTGGTCGTAGACTCGGTAATACCCAGCCGCTGCCCAATCTGCAGGTTCGTCAGTCCCTCCACCATGAGCGCCAACACCTGGCTCTCGCGCGGCGTCAGCGCCTCGACCACGGGCGTCACCCGCGACGCAGACGTGACCAGGGCCTGGGTGGCCTCCGGTGAGAGGACCGACTGCCCCTCGGCGGCGCGCCGCAATGCCGCGGCCAGTTCCTGGTGCGATACGTTCTTGAGCAGATAGCCGATCGCGCCCGCCTGCAGAGCGCGGGCGACCAACTCGTCCTCGATAAAGCTCGTCAGAGCGACGACCTGGGTGTCAGGACAACAGGCACGAATCCGCCGCGTCGCCTCCACGCCATCCATCACCGGCATCTTGAGGTCCATCAACACCACGTCCGGAGCGAGTTCCTGAGACATGCGCACCGCATCCTCTCCGTTCGAGGCCTCACCGACCAACTCCATGCCATCTACTGCGCGCAAAAAGGCCGCTAACCCTCCCCGCAGGATAGCATGATCATCGGCGACCAGAACCCGAATGCGTCTTGGCTCACTCATAGCTGCTACCTCCCAGAGCGCCCGCGCCGTCCTCATCCAGAACGCCCTCGCCCTCCTCAGAGCTCAAGCGCCAGGAAGCACGCTCACGTTCGTACTCTATATCCGCCTCATAGCCGTCAACGCCGGTTGTGGCAATTCCGCGCCCCGCCCCGCCAATGTAGGTATCCTCCCAGATCACATGGACGGTAGTGCCCTGACCGCGGGCAGTGATCAGCTCCAGGTGCGCATGAATGTCCTCCGCCCTCTCACGCATAATGGCAAGACCAAGGTGGAGCGGGCTCACGGCGCTGAGATCAAAGCCCTGTCCATCGTCGCGAATCGAGAGCTCCACGCCTGTGGCACGCCCCCCATCGTCCGTCTCCGGGTTGTCCTGAGATTGCCCGGTGGGTCGGTCGTAATAGGGCTTGAGCGATATCCACACGTGACTGGCCTGCGCATGCTTCACGACGTTGTTCACGGCTTCCTGCGCGATGCGATACAGCGAGACACGCACCCGGGACGGCAGGTATTGGCCAGCATCAACGTCTAGGTGCACCGGCAGGCGGGCGTTGGATGCAGTTGCGGCCGCCAGCTGCTTGAGCAACTCTTCCAGGGGGACCTGCGCCATCGTCGCCGGGCGCAGCTCGAGCAAGAGTGCCCGCATCTCCTCCAAAGCACCGCGGGTCAGCCGCGCAACCTCCTCCAACTGCCGGCGAGCATCTTCAGGATCCTTGTCCCACAGCAGGGGGATCACCCCCGCCAGCAGACTGGCGGTAAAGATCGTCTGCGTCACCGAATCGTGCAAGTCCTGCGCCAGCCGGTTGCGCTCGGCCATGGCCGCCAGGCGGCCCGCCTCCTGGTACAGACGCCCGTTCTCAACCGCCACGCCGATTTGGCTGCCGATTGCGGTGAGCAGCCCCAGCTCACTGTGGGCGATGCGGCGCTCTGTGAACGATAAAAGCGCCAGGACGCCGTGCAACTCGTCCTTGGACACCAGCGGTACAAGGACCACCTGGCGCCAACCTTCGCGGCGCGCATCGCGCCAGATGTCATGCTCGGGCAGTGCCGCCACCGGAACGACGACAGCGCCCTGGGCGAGCGCCTCACGGCTGCTCAGCATGTTCAGGGGCAGGTGCCTGATCTCCGGCAGCTCACGCGTAGCTCGGCCGCGCCGCGCCATCAGGATAAGAGTCTCCCCCCCGGAGGAGAGCCGGTAGGCATTGCCGCCATCCATGGCCATCAGCTCCAGCACCTTGTCGAGTGCGTCCTCCAATATCTCGTGCAGGTCCAGTGAGGCGCTCACCACACCGGCGATGGCGTTCATGGCGGAGAGCTCCCGGGTGCGCGCCCGGACACGCGACTCGAGACTCGCATAGAGGCCCTGCAGTTGCGATGCCATCCGGTTAAAGGCGCTGGCCAGTTCGCTCAGCTCGTGAGCAGCAGGCCGCTCCACAATCTGGTGCATCTCACCACGTGACATGGCTTCAGAGGCTTCGGTAAGCCGCTGAATCGGGCGCGTGATGAGGGTCAGCGCCGTGCGAACAACGATGCCAGGGATGATCAAGGCCAGCGCCAGGATTAGCACGAGCCAGCGCCCGTAACCCATGGCCACTCTCCCCAGTTCCTCCCAGCTCTCCTGCTCCACCACAAAGCAGTCGGTCCCGGGGATTGGGGCGTAGCTGGCGATGATATCCTCGCCCTCCATGTCCCTTACACGAAGTGCCCCGACGTCACCGGTCAGTGCCATCTGGACCGCAGGGTCGCGCAGCAACGACTGCCCAATCAGCGATGGCGTCGCGTGGTAGATGACAATGCCATTCTTGTCCAGCAGCATCAGCCGGCTCTGCTTCCGAAGACTCAAGCGCAGCATATTGCGGTAGAACGTCGTCGAGCCATGAGCATTGACCGAAAACAGGCCCACGAGCGCCTCATCAATCGTGCCGCGCGGGCCCATAATCGCGATGGCCACTCCCAGCACGGGACTCGCGTCCGGGCCCTTGAACTCGACCGCAGACAACAAGAGCGGCGCCGGGCTGTCCTGCAGTCGCCGAAAATAAGTATGATCCGACCAGTCCTGGCTCAGCACATCCTGGCGCCGCGCACTTGCGGCGGTCACGACGCCACGGCCGTTGAGCACCACCACGCCCGCATCGAATGCGCGCAGGGGCTGTTCAGCGTCTCCCAGCAGCGTATCCCAGGATGCCGTGCCCGTTCGGCGCGCATCGCGCAGATCAGCCAGCAGATCCACGTACTCACCCAGCTCCAACGACATCTGCCCGGCGAGCAGCCGTGACAGCTCGCCGTTGCGGTCCTCCACCAGGGCCTCGGTCAGCCTGGAGTAGGCCCAGTAGCTGAAATAGGCTACAAGGACCAGAAAGGCCAGCGTTGGGAGCAATGACCAGAGCAGGATCTGGCCCCTCAACCCCCGCGGACCCAACCGTCGCCACATGCCTCTCCCCCTCGAAAGTGTCACTACTACGCTCATTATACGCGAAACGGGCGGTTGCGGCTCGCGCTCGCTTTGGCGCAAGCCGCCCTCGTACGCTGCCAGAATCGAGCGCTGGCTTGAGGTTTTGAGCCTGTGCCTCCGGGCCTATAATTGCACACTGTATGCCATTTTGGAGGAAGTGAATGCTGGCTTTGCTCGCTGCCACATTCTTTTCATCAGGCTTTGGCCTTGTGTTGCGTAGCGCCATGAACCACCGCTGCAACCCCTGGGCGATGGGCGTGGTCAACTATATCGCCGCCACGGCCTTTCAGCTGGGCCGGCATGCCGCGTCGGGCGCCTCCTGGCAGATTGAGCCGGTGACGCTGGCGATGGGATCGGCTGTGGGCGTGCTGTACGCCATCAACCTGTCCCTGTTTGTCCCCCTGCTGGGCCGTCGGGGTGTCTCTATCCCCTCGGCCATGAGCCGCCTGGCGGTCGTCATGCCCATGCTGGCAGCCCTGGTCCTCTGGGGAGAGCGGGTGACAACCACCCAGAGCACAGGGGCCCTGCTCTCGCTGATCGCCCTGCCCTTGCTGACGCTCTCCCCGGCCAAGCCCGCGGAAGGGCGGACACGCCTCGATGGCAGCACCGCGCTGTTGTTGCTCGCGCTGCTCCTGGGCAACGGCCTCTCGATGGTCATCACCAAGGCCTATGAGCGCACTGGCACCGGCCAGCAGGCGCTCTTTTTGGCATCGCTCTTTGGGGCAGCCATCTTTGTCTCGGCCGTCGCCTGGTGGCGCCACCGCCAGTCGACGACGCGCCGCGACATCCTTCCAGGCGTAGCACTCGGGATGACCAACACGCTGGCCAACACTGGCCTGGTAGCCGCACTCAGTAACCTGCCAGCGATTCTGGTGTTTCCCTTTTACAGCGCGGTGGGGCTCGTAATCACGGCGATTCTTGCGCGGCTGCTGTTTGGCGAAAGCATCACAGGCTCTGAAAGGGCCGGGATCGGCGTCGCAGTGCTGGCTGTGGCACTGGCCAATCTCTAGGTGCAGCGTACCCACTAATCGTTTCGCACGGAAACAATTGTGCGGGTATTGTGTTATTGCGAATCCGCTTGTGTTTTTGCGACAAGCGTTGTATGATGGGGTGAAATCCCATATTGTGGGGGGGGAGGTCAGGCAGTGAGGGCAACAATTTACGACGTCGCAGAGCGTGCAAAGGTATCCATCGCCACGGTATCCCGTGTCTTGAACGGCCGGGCCAAGGTCACCGATGAGACCCGTGCGCGGGTGATGGAGGCTGTTGAGGCGCTGAATTACCGTCCCAGCCCTGTTGCGCGCGGGCTGGCCATGCGCGCAACCAGCGTCCTTGGGCTGTTCCACCAGAGTTTCCAGAGCAACTATGCGGCTCAGGTCATCTCTGGTGCCGAGTCCGAGGCCGCAGCGTGTGGCTATGCGCTGCTCGCCATTCAGATAGAGGGCAAAGAGTGGGCTGATCTGATGCGCATGCCCGGCAGGGCGGATGGCGTCATTGTGACCGCCAGCCCCGACAACGAGGCCTTTTTACAGGCGCTCGCCCACGCAGGCACACCGACGGTCTTGCTCGGGCATGCCAGACATGATCTCAAGATGGATGGCGTGGTGCCTGATAACAGTCAGGGCACCGTCGCCGCCCTGGAGCATCTCGTCGCCCACGGTCGCAAGCGGATCGCCCACATAGCGGGTCCGCACTGGTCCACCAACGCTGTGGAACGTGAACAGGCCTATCGTGCCACGATGGCAGAACACGGCCTTGCAGTGCCTGACGGCTATCTCCAGGTTGGCGAGTACAACTTTATCAGTGGTACAACAGCCATGGAAAAACTGCTCGCGCTGCCAGAGCCCCCGGATGCGGTCTTTTGCGCCAACGACATGATGGCCATGGGCGCCATGCAGGCGATCGCTGGCGCCGACCTGCGAGTGCCGGAGGATATCGCGGTGGTTGGCTTTGACGGGCTGGAGGCAGGCGAGTACATGACGCCGCCGCTCAGCACAGTCTTTCAGCCACTCGAGGACATCGGACGGATCGCGGTACGGCTGCTGGTCGACCGCATCAAGTCACCCGATGCGGCTGTGCAGGAAGAGGTCGTTGCAACAAAGCTGATCGCACGGGGGTCGTGCGGAGCCCCGGACGAACACGAAGATATGGAGTAGCCCGCTACCGCCTTCGCCTATGACAACCGCCCCGCGAGCGCTCGCGGGGCGGTTTATCGTTCACCACTGTGCTAGAGTGCCTGCCGGTAGGCGGCCAGCGTCTCGCGCACATAGGTGGGGTCCACAGCGCCCAGCGGCGAAGGGGTCTCGCTGATCCGTCCCGGAATGCGCAGCGCGGCCATGTCGAATCCCTCTCGCTCCTTGAAGGCATACTTGCGACGCAACGTCTCGATGCCGATCAGGTCGAGCGCCTCGGCGCTATACGGACGGCCCACAGCCCGAAGCGCCGCTAGCACCGTGTCAGGGTCATAGACATTGCGCGCGAACAGACACACCACGAGACTGGTGAGCACCTGCCGCCAGCGCTCTTCCGCAACCAACTGCCCGGCCAGTTCGTCAGGCGTCAGCGTCGCCCCCGATTGCGCGATCTTTTGGTCGATGCTGTATCCCGCATTGTCCAGGTGGCTGTGCCGGGCGCCCGCCAGCCAACCCGCATGGCAGCCGGGGCCGGTGTGGTAGCCGGGCATCTCGTTGCCGCCAAAAGCCAGCGCCGCGTGCTCGCCGCCAAACCGGGCTGAGGCATGATCCACACCACGCGCCAGTGCCCGGTAGAACGCCGTGGGTTGGCTGACGATGCGCTGGACCCCTTCGATATAGCCCTGGGCGTCGCCAAAGGCCAGCGACACTCCGTCTGTGTCTGCCAGCGTAATCCACCCCCGCTCCAGGGCCTCGGTGGCCCAGGCGAGCGACACGCCGGCGCTCATGGCATCCAGGCCCAGCACCTCGATCTCATCCAGCAGTGCCAGCATGCCGTTGACGTCGCCAAGGCCCAGCATGCTGCCGCAGGCAAAGATGGGCTCGTGGTCATAGCCCACCAGTTGCGTTTTGTAAAAGTAAGGCTCGTTGGGATAGGGCGTGCGCAGCGTCGCCAGGTGGATGCAGGCCACGGGGCAGTGGGCGCAGGCGACACGACGGCCCAGGTACTCTTCCGCCAGGGCCTCGCCAGAGATCGCGGCGGCACCCTCAAAACGCGCTGACTGAAGATTGCGAGTGGGAAGCCCGCCCAGCTCATTCAGCGGCAGCACGTTCATCGGCGTTCCCAGGTCATGGTACTTTTTCATGAGCGGTGACTTTGTGGCCGCCTCAAAGATGCCGTCATAGGTCTTGCGGTAGGCGCGCTTGTCATCGGCGGGCAGGCTCTGCTTGCCCTCGACCACGATCGCCTTGAGTCGCTTGCTGCCCCAGACGGCCCCGAGCCCCAGCCGCCCAAAGTGCCTGTAGGTCTCGGTGATCACGCAGGCATACGACACGCCACGCTCGCCGGCCCGGCCGATCCGCATGATCGAGCGGAATCCGCTTCCGGTCTCACGCTCTCGCAGGACCGATCCAACGGTATAGCTGCTCTGCATGCCCCACAGCGCCGAGGCATCGCGGAAACGGACGCCGTCGCCGTCGATCACCAGGTACACGGGCATGGCGCTCTGTCCCGTGATGACCACCGCGCCGTAGCCGGCCATGCGCAGGGCCACGGCGCTGCGCCCGCCAGCGTGACTCTCGCCCAGGTTGCCCGTGTGCGGCGACTTGAACATGGCCACCGTCTTGGACGCCAGCGGGTAGTAGCCCACCAGCGGGCCAACAGCGAGAATCACCGGGTTATCGGGCCCCATCGGGTCAGCCCCCGGGGGGCACAGTTCCTCCAGCAACCGGATGGCTACGCCCGACCCGCCGAGAGACTCGTGAAAGAGCTCGGGACGCTCCTCGACATGGAACGCCCTCCGGGTCAGGTCCACGAATAGCACGCGTTCAAGCAGGCGATCAGCTGGCATGTTCCACCTCCGGGATGTCCTGCAGCGCGATGACGCCATAGGGACAGAAGGGTGCACAGTAGCCACAATAGATGCAGATAGAGGGCTTGTTCTGCTCGCCGTCCCACAGCACAGCACCAAAGGGACAAGCCTCCGCGCAGTTGCCGCACCCGATGCATTTGGCTGCGTCGAGCTTGACACCGCCGCCCTCGCGGACGGCCAGCGCGTCGGTGGGGCACACCCGCGCACAGGGCGGATCGGCACAGGCGCGGCACACAATCACCACGAAACCCTTGTCGATGCCGCCCGCAGAATGAATATGTATCGAGGATTTGGATAGCCCGCCCTCGGCAAAGCGCCGGGTACAGGCGAACATGCAGGACTGGCAGCCCACGCACAGATCGTTATCGATCACGGACAGCCGTTTCGCCATGAGACTCCTTCCGCCGCTGACAGGGCGATGCACAGAGAGAGGTGCGGCACACAAGAGTATACCGCACCTCAATCGTCACGTCACCCTGCACTTTACGCGATGAAGGAATGGCGCCAGGCCCCCTGCCCCGCGGCCGCCAAACATCACTGCCGGGAGACGGTGGCTAGCCTGACGCAGCCGTGCCCATCCCATCCAGCACCTCGCGCGCCTCCTCGTCCAACTCCCAGCCGAACAGATCCATGTTCTCCTGCAGATGTTTGGCTGAACGAGAGCGAGGTATCACCACCACGCCCTTGTCTACCAGCCAACGAAGCACGAGCTGCGCTGGCGTACGGCCGCGAGCCTCAGCCAGCTCCTGGACATCGACGTGGCGGACGATGTCACCCCGCCCGAGCGGGCTGTAGGCCGTCACTACGATCCCCTGCTCCTGACAGAGCTGCCTCAACGGCTCCTGGTTGGCATGGGGATGGTAGGGCACCTGATCGTTCTCAATTGTGGCGATCCCCGTCTCGAGTGCCTCCTGCAGGTGCTGCGGCGTAAAGTTGCTTACCCCGATGGCGCGAATCGAGCCCTTGCGTTGGAGCTCGCTCAGTGCCACCAGCGTCTCGCGCATCGGCACCGATGGGTTAGGCCAGTGGATCAAGTACAGATCCACATAGTCGGTGCGCAGATCGGCGAGCGTTTGGCGCGCGGCCGCGAGGACCTCCTCATATCGCAGGTGCTCGCGGGCCACCTTCGAGACGATAAAGAGCTCCTCCCGCGGGATCCCTGCCGCGCGAATCCCGTCCGATATGGCGCGCTGGTTGCCATAGACCTCTGCCGTGTCGATGTGCCGGTAGCCGATGCCCAGCGCCGCCTCAACGGCGTCGGCGGCCTCCTGCCCGCGCAGCGTCCACGTGCCGAGGCCCACCAGCGGCATCTGCGCACCCGATTTTAGCGTCGCATACTCCATCATAGCACCTCCACAGAACGGCTCAGCCCTCCCGCGGCTCAAAAGCCAGGGCGGCCGAGTTCATGCAATACCGCAGGCCGGTTGGCGCCGGCCCGTCCGGAAACACGTGCCCCAGATGGGCATCGCAGCGTGCACACAGCACCTCGGTGCGCACCATCCCAAACGCACGGTCCTCGTGCGTATTCACGACGTCGTCCGCGATCGTGTCGGAAAAACTGGGCCAGCCTGTCCCCGAGTCGTACTTGGTCTCCGAGTCGAACAGCGGCAGGCCGCAGTTGACACAGAGATAGCGACCGACCTCATGATTGTCCCAATAGGCATTGTTAAAGGCGGGCTCCGTGCCGGCCTCACGGGTCACATGATACTGCTCTGGCGTCAGTTGCGCGCGCCATTCTGCGTCGGTCTTTTCGACCCGATCCGAGCGTGTAACAGACATTTGCGAGTCTCCTTTATCCGTCGCTATGACGGTAGATTTATCTTGTTCTACCGGCGTAACACCCAACTTGCGGCAAGCGCCGCTGACCAAGCCCGCCAGCGAGGCGAGCAGTAAGGTTCGACGTTGCATCGTGATTTCCTCTCACACTATGCTCACGATAGAGGTTACTGGACCGGGCGTCAACCGCCGTCTGGCGCAAATTCCAGCGCCGCAGAGACGATACAATAGCGCAGGCCGGTGGGCGCGTCCCCATCACGGTAGACGTCACCCAGGCGAGCGCCGCACTCGGCGCAGATCACCGCCGTCTGAGACATCTCTCCCGGCCCACCGCCAGCGCCGGGCACAACCGCCCCCTCGATGGTGGCCCCGGGCAGCGCCTGGGAAAAGCTAGGCCAGGGCGTGTGCGCCTCGAATTTCGCGACACTGCTGAACAGTGGCTGCCCGCACTCGGCACAGCGATATACACCTGGCTCAAAGAACGGCGCATAGTCCACGCGCCCGGCCCCGTCTGACTGAACAGGCTCCGGACACCAGTCCTCGCCCGATGCGTTCGCCGGGTCACGCACCAGGTCCGACTCGAACCCACCCGAATCGAGACGTGAACGGCGACAGCCCCACAAGAACACAGCGGCCAGGCCTGCGCCCAGCAGCGTACGTCGTTTCATAACCACTCCACGTGCTATAGTGATGTATGTATACTAACTTTGTATATTATACCCTCGTCGGGCCCCGCCGTCAACAGAGATTGGCGATTCAATGGGACCCTCCGCGCTGGCACATTCGCACGAGAAGCGATACACTATTCGCGAGTACAGCACCTGAACTAGTGTATGAAAGGAATGCGACATGGCGAGGACGACGGTGAAACTGCCCTCCAACCTGGTGGAGCACCTGGACCGGTTGGCGCGCCAGCATGGAGTGGAAGTGAACGAGTTCGCCACCTTTACTCTCTCCAGAGCACTGGATACAGCCTGGCAGCGGATGACGCGCACCGCACTGTCGGCGAGCGGCGGGCAGCGCGACGAGGCCCGCCTCGATCCGCGACTCGACTGGTGGCGCGAGGCGCGTTTCGGCATGTTCATCCACTGGGGCTTGTATGCCTTGCCCGCCGGACGCTGGGAGAGCAGGCGCATCCCCGGGATCGGCGAGTGGATCATGAAGCACGCCCTGATCGGCGTGGATGAGTATGAACGCCTGGCCGCCGAGTTCAATCCGGTCTCTTTTGATGCGGACGCCTGGGCGCGCCTGGCAGCAGAGGCGGGACAGAAATACATGGTCATCACCGCCAAACACCATGATGGCTTTTGCATGTTCGCCACGGAGCAGACGGATTACAACATTGTGGATGCCACGCCCTTTGGCCGCGACCCGATGGCAGAGCTGGCGGAGGCCTGCCGGCGCCACGGGATAAAGTTCGGGTTCTACTATTCGCAGACGCAGGATTGGCACCATCCCAACGGCGATGGCAACTACTGGGACTTTGATGAGGATTCGAAAGACTTTGACCACTATGTCCAGCATTACGTCAAGCCGCAAGTGCGCGAGCTGCTCACTCAATACGGCGACATCTGTCTGATCTGGTTTGATACTCCCCGACGCATGACCGAGGCGCAGTCGCGCGATCTGCTGGACTATGTGCACGAACTGCAGCCAGACTGTCTGGTGAGCGGCCGTGTGGGCAACACGCTGGGCGATTATGCCTCGACGGGCGACAACGCCATCCCAGACGTCGCGATCGACATCGACTGGGAGACGCCGGCCACGATCAATGACACCTGGGGATTCAAGAGCGACGACAACAACTGGAAGTCATCCCAGGAGCTAATCAGAAAACTGGTGGATATCGTGAGCAAGGGCGGCAATTACCTGCTCAACGTCGGTCCCACGGCCGAGGGCATCATCCCGGAGCAGAGCGCCGAGCGATTGCGGGCCATGGGGGCCTGGCTGGGCGCGCACGGCGAGACGGTGTATGGCAGCCGTCCCGGGCCCCTGCAGGGTCTGCCGGACCTGCGCACCACGCAGCGTGAGGAGCGCACCTACGTGCATCTCTTTGAGTGGCCGGAAAAGGGCCTGCTCAGACTGGATGCCGCGCCTTTCGGAGCGGTGCGCAGCGCCCGTTTGATAGGAGCTGGACCTCTGGGGCACGTGCCCATCAGGCGGGAAGGCGAGATGTTGGTCGTGGACCTGCTCACGGAGCACACGGAAGAGGTCATGCCTGTCATCGAGCTCACAACCGCAGAGGACAGCGAGTCCACCGCGAGCGTAGAGTCCGCGGTCCGTTGAGGCCGGCGCCCACATGATTATGATTCCGGAGCGCCAGAACCGAATCGATTGGTTGCTGAGCTATGGCGACCCTGTGATTCGGCTGCGCACGCTGCAAGATCTGTGCCCCGACCACAGCCCCGCCGAGGAGCACGAGGCGGCTCGACTTGTCGAGCAGTCGCCAGACGTGCAGCGGCTGATTCAGATGCTGCCCTGGACGCGTATGCATCTCACCTTTCGCGGCATGGGCGAAATAGATCTGGGCAACCTGCTGTTGCGTCTTCGCTGGCTGGGCTGCTGCGCCGGCATGCGCTCACTTGATGCTCAGATGGAGCCCTTTATCGAGCTGATGCAGCTGCCGGCCTCGCTGATCTCGTTCGGGCATCCGCTGGATATGCCCCTGCTGGGCAATTGCCTGGCTTATGCCGGCTACTGCCGCGAGCCGCTGGTGCGCGCGTGGCTCAAGCGCAGGATAGATGCGTTATATGACTTTTGCCAGCGCGGCAGCTACGACATCTACGTGGACCCTGCGGGGCTGCCCAAACGACAGACGAATCAGCGCAAGGTGCCCATCATCGATCCTGCGCTATACCCTGAGGGAGAGCTGCTTCTGCCCACGATCTATGATCTGTACGGCCTGTCTGCCTACCCCGCCGAGCGCACCGATCCGGCCACAATTGACAGGATCGAGACGATCGTGGCCTATGTGATGGACCCGCGTTACCAGCGCTTCCGAGATGGCTTTGGCCTGGTGCTGACGGCTGATCGTCGGTACAATCTGGCTGGCGGGACGGCGCATCTGGAAGGCTATATCGAGGGCAATTTCGCCAGCGTACCGCGAAGCAGGCCCAGGGCCCCGGCCGACGCCCAGACCGCGGTCAGGCCGGCACGGCGCCTGCGCCACCTGATAACGATGGCGCCCTATTGGACCTCGTTCAATAGCCGCTGGCACATCGAGGGGCAGCGCGATCTACACCGGTTTGAGACGGCCGAGGGCCGGTATCTCTTCCCCCGCGAGTACCTGGCCGAAGGCGCCGCCGGAGGTTTCGTCAATGGCGGCTATATGGCCACCCATCTGCGGCCGCGCGACGAGGCTGCGCGAGAGCAAGAGTCCACGTTCTACATGGCGATGCTCTCGGATTTTCGCTTTCTGAGGCAGGCGCGCCTGGTTCCGCCACCGGTGGTGCCCTGGGACGACCGCCTCCAGGTCCGGCGCCTTTATGGCGGCAGCACCCCCTACCCTCTGGATGAGGACTGAGCTACACGTCCGCGCACCACGCGTGCCACCTGCAAGGCCTACTCGCGGACCAGCATGATCCAGTCAAAGCCCAGCCAGCGCCAGTCGGACTGCCCCTGGCCGTCGGGATTCACCCAACTTGCCAGCCCCTCGACGAGCACACCCACCCGGTTCTCGCCGGGTGCCAGCGCGACCTCATCGCCGGGGAGAGCAGCCCCATCGGCGCCCCACAGTCTTACCCGCAGATCCGTGATGTCGGAGGACGACGCAACGATCTCGACACGCTCCTGCTGCACTGACGCTGGAACGCCCTCCGCGAAAGCGACCTCATGGGCCGGGCCACCAGCGGCCTGTCGCTCCAAGGCAACCAACCGGTACGCCGACGCGCCGTCATCAGCCTCGGCGTTGGCCCAGATCTCGGAGACGCCGGGCCCGGGAGACATGGCGCCCTGTCCCAGGAAAGATACCTCGGTGTAGACGCGCTCCTGCGCAGGCGAATCACCCAGCGTCTCACGCGACGTGTAGGGCTGGAACCGGCCATACTTGAGCACGAGCGTACGCATCGCCGGGCTTTGGGGATCATCATTGGGATCGGCCACATAGATCGTGTTGCCCTCCGACCGGTAGGCAATCAGCGTCAAGCCATAATCACCGCCCGCCACGCTGAGGTTCACCAGCTGGGGCTCACTGGTAACAGCCAGCGCGGTCACAAGCGTGTAGAAGGTCACCTGATCGACGGTAAAACGCAGGCTGCGCACGGAGAAACTCCCTGCCAACTCCCGCGTGATCTCGTACATCGGATCATAGCTGCGGCCCTGCCGCGCCTCGTCGTAACGCGCCTGCACCGCCGAGACGATCCGTAAACCCTCAGCGTCATCCTGCCAGAGATCCGGCGTGGCCTCACCCGCAGGTCCGAGACCGGCATAGCGCTGCGACAGTGGCACAGCATCCCCCTGGCCGGCTCCTTTTAGATAGTACATCAGAGCCGCCGACCCCATTCCCCAGGAGAGTCCCCGCGGGCTTGAAAAGCTGCCACGGTTGGGAAAAGGCCACGTGTCACGCCCGGGCGCAAAGCCGGTGTCCACCACAAGTTGTTCCAGCTCCTCGTAGGGATGCGACGTCACGATGATCTTGTCCACTGACCGCACCGCGACATTGACGGTGGACTTTTCCACCTTGATCACGGGCAACGGCTCCAGGTCACCCGTTTCCTCGTCGTACGCCCAAACCGCCGGAAAGTGGCGCCAGTACATGTACACCGGTATCTTGAGAATGATGCCGATGTCGGCGACCGCCCCGCCGTTGTCGACAACGATCAGCGGCGAGAGCACCATCATGCCGTCCAGATCGCTGCCCGTCGCCAGCGGATGGTAGGATATGTCAAAGCGCACCGGCCGATCGTAAGAGTACGGCAGGACCTCTAGTTCCATCCCGTCCAGCGGGTCCCCCAGCCGATCTATCAGGAGCCAGCCCCCCTCTACCGGAAACTCGCGGCTTGCAACGGGTACAGCGGGATCAAGCCGCAGAGAGAGACGCGCGCCTC
>CAZMAI010000043.1:0-3312 GCA_964564195.1 uncultured Anaerolineales bacterium
GAACGGCTGTGCGGTGTGCTCCTATGCTCACACCAGGGTCGCGCTGGAGAGCGGCATGAGCGCCCGAGAGGTGCAGGCGATGCTTGCCGGGGTTATCGACGATGTCCCGGCAGACGAGGTCCCTGCCGTCCTGTTCGCCCAGCACTATGCCGACACCGGAGGCAAGCCTGGCCGTGAGGCCTGGGAGCGCATCGTTGGGGGCTACGGTGAAACTACTGCGATGGGCGTCCTCGGCGCCATTCGCGCCATCATGATCGGGAATGTCTACGGCATTCCCTTTAGCGCACTGATAGGCCGGATCAAAGGCAGTCCTGATCCTCGAAGCAGCCTCCTGAGCGAGATCGGGTTGCCTCTGGCCTCAATCCCGGCACTGCCCGTGGCCCTGCTGCACGCCCTGGTCGCGAGTCTCGCGCGAGTTCCCGTGATCTCCTTTCCCGAGGACGCCGCGGCGGCGAGAGAGTACATAGGATAGCCCTGGTTTGGAGGGACGTTGATGCCGAGCATCGAGCATGTGGCCATCTGGTCTGCGGACATCGAGCGCCTGCGGGCGTTCTACACACGCTACCTGTGTGGCATCGCAGGGCAAAAGTACACCAACAGGAACACTGGCTTTCAGTCTTACTTTGTCACCTTTGATTCCGGCGCCCGGCTGGAGTTGATGCAGTCCTCCGCGATCCCCGCAAACCTTAACAGCCCTGCAGAACAGTACCAGGGCATCATCCATTTGGCATTTGCGGTTGGCAGCGCAGAAAGGGTAGACGAACTCACGGCCCAGTTGGCCGGCGACGGCTACACCATTGCCAGCGCGCCGCGCCACACAGGGGATGGATATTACGAGAGTTGCGTTTTGGATCCCGACGGAAACAGGATCGAGATCACTGCTTAGCAGACAGCAACGCCAGCAGCAGTGTCGGCACGTCAATGCCCCTGCTGCGCTCAAGAATGGTTGCCGCTTACATACGCTTGGGGCCACTGTGGTATAATCATTGCCAGTTTATAATGTCGTCAGGCGCACTGGCAGCAGTCCCGGCAAGTCACTCTTGAGTATTGTGCTTAAGGGCTCTATGCTCTGGAATCACGTGCCGGCCAGTGCTCGTACCGGCATTGTCTCTGCACAGCCCCGCAAATCGTTCCGTAGGTGATCGCTCCGTCATTATCGAAAGCAGGTGAGCACACATGGAGTATGCCCCCTCTGTCCAGCGAATCAATGGGAACGACATCGTCAACTGGTTCCGCTCCGGCTCACAGGAGGTGATGCGCAATCGACGGCGGTTGAACGCGATCAACGTGTTTCCCGTGCCAGATGGGGACACGGGGACGAACCTGGCGACGACGTTGAACGCCATGGTGGACCGTCCCATGCGGGACACCTCTTTCTCTGCCATCCTAAGTGCGCTGTCCGATTCCGGACTGACGCACGCGCGGGGCAACTCGGGGATCATCTTTGCCTCGTACGTCAGCGGCATCGCGGCGGAAGGCTCCGACTATGACGCCGTCAGCGCAGAAGAGTTCAGCCAGATCGCCTACCGGGCGGTGAATCATCTTTATCGTGCCGTAGAGAATCCCGTAGAGGGAACCATGATCACGGTGATCCGCGAATGGGCATCGACGCTGGCGCATCACAGCGCCACCCTGAGTAACTTTGCCGCGCTGATGGCTGAGGGTTATGCCGCCGCGCGAGTAGCCCTGCAAAAGACATCCGGTCAGCTGGAAGTGCTGCGCCGCAATCACGTCGTGGATGCCGGCGCCGAAGGGTTTGTCCGCTTTCTGGAGGGCATCAACCGGGCGATCTCGGGCCAGGCCGCATCCGATGAACCCGAAGAGGTGCCCGATGTTGTGATCAGCTACGTTGAGGAGGACGCCTCGAGTCACCGCTTTTGCACCGAGGTGCTCGTCGAGGCACCTGAATCCGCCGCACCGGTCGACAGCGACACGCTGGAGGACGAGATCAAGCATCTGCTCACCCCATACGGTGACTCGCTGATTGTAAGCAACCAGGGGCGCAAGACCCGTGTGCATATCCATACCGACACGCCCGCCCTGGTGGTCGACGATCTCAAGTCATACGGCGCCGTGCGGGAGCAAAAGGTGGATGACATGTTCCTGCAGGCCAGCGTGCGCGAGCATCGCCGGCACCCGGTGGGGATCCTGACGGACTCTATCGCTGATCTGCCGGAAGAGTTCCGGCTGGAGCACCAGATCCACATGCTTCCGCTGGGCCTCATCCTGGATGACACGGTGTACCTGGACAAGGTCACCGTCCAGCCCAGCCAGATCTCGCAGGATATCGCCCGCTCCGAGGCCTATCCCACCAGCTCCCTCCCGGAGCCCGGGCGCGTTAGGGCCTTCTTTGAGGGGCTGATCGATATCTATGATTCGCTGATCTACGTCTCTGTATCGTCCGGCCTTAGCGGCACCTACCAGGCCATCAGCCGGGAACTCAAGAATATCGACCTCCTCGGAAAACAGGTTACCCTCATCGACAGCCTGGTGAACTCGGGGACCCAGGGCCTGTTGGTCAAGCACGCCGCCGAGATGCTGGATGCGGGCGCCAGTCACGATGAGGTCGTGGCCGGTGTCCAGGAGCTGATACCGCGATCCAGGATCTATGTGTGCCTTGACACGCTGGAGTACGCGGTTCGCGGCGGCCGCGTGCCTGACACGATCGGCAAGCTGGGCATGAAACTGGGACTGCGCCCCATCATGAGCATCGATCCCGAGGGCAAGGGTACAGCCTTTGGCGCGGCCTTTAGCCAGGCAGGTCTGACGAAAAAGATCCGCCGCATGGTAATGCGGCAACTGGAAAAGGGTGGCATCAAAGCCTATGCCATCGTCCATGTCGAGAACGCCGAGCTGGCAGAGCGATACAGCCGTGACCTGAGCGCATTGATCGGCTGGGAGCCCGAGTTCATCACGGAGGTCTCCTCCATCGTTGCCATCCATTCCGGCCCCGGCAGCGTCGCCGTCTGCCTGATCGAGAACTAGGAGAGAATCATGCTGCAGGTCGCCTTGCTGATCCTGCTCTACTTTTGCATCTTTTTCATCGTAGGGACCGCCATCAAGAACAACTCCATAGTGGACATCGGCTGGGGTTTTGGATTCGTGGTGGTGGCCGCTTATGTGCTGCTGGCGACGCCCGGCCCGTCTGTGGCGCTGTACATCATCGCGCTGCTGGTGGCCATCTGGGGGCTTAGGCTGTCCTACTACATCATGCGGCGCAACCTGGGCAAGCCCGAGGACTTTCGCTATGCCAACTGGCGCCGCGAGTGGGGCAAGTGGGTCATACCGCGCGCCTTTTTGCAGGTCTATATG
>CAZMAI010000043.1:3412-8499 GCA_964564195.1 uncultured Anaerolineales bacterium
TATCTGCTGCGCTTTGTTTCGGGCGTGCCCATGCTCGAAAAGTCGATGAGCCGCAAACCCGGCTTTGAGGAGTATGCCCGCCGCACCAGCATCTTTGTCCCCTGGATTCCCAAAGATCGATCCACTGAGGAGGCTTGAGATGATCGCCGTGTTCAGCCCCACCAACGTCCGTAACTATGTGATCGCGCTGGTGATCTTTCTCGCCATCGACATGGTATGGCTCAACGTGATCGCCAAGTCCTTTTACGCCAGGCATCTGGGCTACCTGATGACATCACGCGTCAATGTGGTCGCGGCCTTTGTCTTTTACCTGCTTTTCGTCCTTGGCATACTGGTCTTTGTTGTCAACCCGGCCCTTGCCCGCGAGAGCTGGCAGTACGCCCTCCTGATCGGGATGCTCTTTGGGCTCATCTGCTACGCCACCTATGACCTGACGAACCTGGCCACGGTGAGGGACTGGCCGGTGCTCATCACCGTCGTCGACCTGATCTGGGGCACATCCGTGAGTGGTGCCACCTCACTGCTGAGCTATCTGGTGATTCGCCTGTTCAGCTAGGCCCCATCCGCCACGGCGCTGTTGGAGCCATGGGCCCTGATCACACAGAGGCCCATGGCTCTCTTGTTGCCGTCGTCCTGAGACCGAGCCAGAAGCGACAAGGACACCTCCAGTCAGCGCGCGTTCGGCTCGTGGACGATCTGGAGGGAGACGGCGGGATGGAGCACCGGTGTGAAGCGTTTGGTGATGGGACAGGCGCGCGGGGCAGGCGCCCTCTACAACAAAGCTCACTGGCCCCTCAGATCACACGGGAGACTGAACATGGCATGGCGCTCATGGCAGACCATCGAGCCTGAGATCGCTCAGGAGTTGACGCAGATACTGGGTTCCTCCCAGCCTGTCGCACTGGAGCGACTCCAGGCCAAGGACGGGGTTTACGTCTGTCGCGCATCTCAGGCTGATCGTTCAGTCATCCTCAAGTTCTTTGCCGATATTCCTTCGCGTCGCGAGATCAGCAACTACCAGTTGCTGATTTCGCTGGGGGTGCCCACACTCCAGGTGCTTGGCTGCACCGAGCGCTGCCTGTGCCTGGAAGATCTGTCCCACAGCGAGCGTCTTCGGCTGGGAACTAAGGATGATATGAGCGATCCTATCGCAGCGAGGCTCCTCGCCGGCTGGTACCGCGAGTTGCACGCGCGCGGTGCAGGCCATGAGCAACTGTCTGAGCTCTATTCCGAGCCTGACCTGATCACTGCCGAGGCACTGGTTGCCCTGACAGTGAGATTCCCGCAGACGGCCCCCACCTGCGATTATATACTCAACAACATGGACACGTTGTTAGCGCACATCGCTGCGCTGGATACCACGCTGACCTACAACGACTTTTTCTGGACGAACCTCGCCATCTGCCGTGATTTCAGCTCCGCGCTCATGTTCGACTATAACCTGCTCGGTCGCGGCTACCGGTACGGAGATGTGCGCAACGTGTGCTCGTCGCTGTCACCAGCCGCCGGGGAAGCGTTCACGCAAGCCTATGGACCCATCGACCCTCGTGAAGCCGCGGTCGACGCCGTAGTCGCGCCGTTGGTAGGCATGATCAGCGCTGCGGCACGCCCTGTTTTCCCCTCCTGGGCCGAGGAGCCGCTGCAGTCCGCCTGTGACGGACGTCTGCTCTACGCTGCGCAGCAACTGCTGTAGCGGGGATCCTCAATCACTCGAGTCAGAGGAAAAGGCCTGTTGATACGCGGCCAATTCTATAGTATAATACTATAGAATCGTGGGTGTATGGTGCACTCAGCAGGGAGGCTTTACGATGGCGCTTTCTCCTTACCTACATTGCCCCGGCAACTGCCGGGAGATGATTGCGTTCTATGCTTCAGTCTTTGGATCGGCTCAGGGCGAGATTCTCACCTACGGAGAGATGCCGGGCGACATGTCCGCTGGGGTGCCCGATGAGATGCGTGAGTTGGTCGCCCACGCGGAATTGGTCATCCACGGCACCACGGTGGGCTTCTCGGACCATTTCCCGCCGGGTGCAGCCATCACAGGCAACACCGTTGGATTGATCCTGACCTACAGCGATGCCGCCACACTGAGAAAAGAGTTCGACGTGCTGAGCGAAGGGGGCACCGTGGACATGCCCCTGGCCGCAACGTTCTGGACCAGCCTGTACGGTGCGCTGACGGACCGGTTCGGCGTCCCCTGGCAAATGATGACCGCAGAATAGCATCAACAGGCTTGCGAGTCGTCAAGGGACGAAAGACTACAAAGGGCTGTCGCCGGATGATTTGCCTCAGAAGCCCGTATGTGCTATAATCCTCGCTGTCAATCGAAGATTGTGCAGGAAGGACAAGCCATATGCCGCTAACAAAAGGCGAGAAGGACGCGATCGTAGAGGATTTCCACCGCCACCCTGACGACACAGGATCGCCGGAGGTGCAGATCGCGCTGCTCACCAAGCGGATCAACAGGCTGACGGAGCACCTGAGAGAGAATCGGGCTGATGAGCACTCTCGTCGTGGTCTGCTAAAGCTTGTTGGCCAGCGGCGGCGCCACCTGAACTATCTGAGCCGCGAGGATGAGACGAGATATCGTGAAGTGCTCAGCCGGCTCGGTCTCAGGCGCTAGGTCCGCACGATCCGGGTGCGCTCTGCCACAAACAAGAGAGTAGCTCTCGGCCCACTGGGTCATGAGCTACTCTTTTTGCTAGGCAGACAATGGTTCGCGTTTCCACAGGGAGATCCGGGCAAGATTGCGCAGGAATTGGGGAGTGTGCCTCAAAATGGATGAGACTCACCCCCCAGTCCCTGGTCAATCTGCTCCGGACTCTCGCGAGTTTATGAGTGAGTAGGAGCAGAAATGGAAAGAGAGTTTACGACGAGTTTCGGGCGAGAGCCCATCTCTATCCGCACGGGCAAGCTGGCCCCGCAGGCTGGCGCCGCCGTGCTGATGCAGTGGGGTGACACCGTCATCCTGGTGACGGCGACAGCCTCCAAGGAGCCCAGGCAGGGAATCGACTTTTTCCCGCTGACGGTTGACCTGGAGGAGCGCCGCTATGCCGCCGGCAAGATCCCCGGAGGCTTTTTCAAGCGCGAGGGCCGTCCCTCGACCGAGGCCATCCTCACGGTGCGCAAGGTCGACCGTCCGCTGCGTCCCCTCTTCCCCGAGGGCTATCGCAATGACGTACAGATCGTGATTACGCCGCTTTCCGCCGACGAGGAGCACGCCATCGACATTCTATCGATCGTGGGTGCTTCGACGGCCCTGATGATCTCGGATGTCCCCTTTGAGACGCCAGTCGGCGCCGCACGCGTGGGGTACATCGACGGCGAGTTTGTCATCAACCCGCTGAACAGCGAGATGGAGAGAAGCGAACTGGACATGGCTCTGGCCGGCACTGAAGACCACATCAACATGATCGAGGTCGGTGCCAAGGAGCTCCCTGAGGACCTCATGTTGGAGGCGATCAAGCTGGGCCACGAGAGCATGCAGAACCTGATCGCGTTGCAAAAAGAGATGCGTGCGGCGATCGGCAAGGAAAAGAGGGAAGGCCTGCGCTTTACGCTTGCCGCCGAGGTGCTGGATTACGTGCGCGCAAACGCAAGTGCCAGGATCGAAGAAATGGTCAAGAGCGGTGCCCCGCGCGACGAGCGGCGCGATGCCGAGCAGGCGCTGCTTCACGAACTGATCGAGAACGCCGGTACGGAGATGCCCGCTTCAGAGATCAGTGAGGCCTTTGAGCTCCTGTCCAAGCAGGCGATGCGCAAACATATCATCGACTCGGGTATCCGAATCGATGGCCGTGGCCTGGATGAGATCCGCGATCTCAGTGCCGAGGTGAGCCTGCTGCCCCGCGTACACGGATCGGCGCTCTTTAACCGTGGCGAGACGCAGGTGCTCAACATCGTCACCCTGGGCTCGGCCGACGACGAACAGCGCATCGAGTGGCTGTCCGAGGACGGGACCAGGCGCTATATGCACCACTACAACTTCCCGCCCTACTCCACCGGTGAGACCTCACCCATGCGCGGACCGCGCCGTCGCGAGATCGGTCACGGCGCCCTGGCGGAGCGCGCCATCGAGGCCGTGCTGCCTTCGCCGGAAGAGTTCCCCTACACGATCCGCTCGGTTTCCGAAGCGATCTCGTCTAACGGGTCCACCTCGATGGCCAGCACCTGCGCAAGCAGCCTGGCACTATATGATGCCGGTGTGCCTTTGCGGGCTGCGGTAGGCGGCATCGCCATCGGCCTGGTCACGTCCGACGATCGCTATGCGCTTCTGACGGACATCCAGGGTCTCGAGGACCATCTGGGTGACATGGACTTTAAGGTGACTGGCACGACCAAGGGCATCACAGCTATCCAGCTGGACATCAAGATCGCCGGCCTGCCCCACCAGATCATCGCAGAGGCCCTGCACAAGGCCCACGTGGCCAGGATGAAGGTGCTGGATGTGATGAACGCGGTGCTGCCGGCCCCGCGGACGGACATGTCCCCCTATGCGCCGCGCATCACCACGGTGACGATCCCGGTCGCCAAGATCGGGGCGCTCATCGGGCCGGGCGGCAAGAATATCCGCGGGATCATCGAGGATACGGGCGTCAGCATCAATGTTGACGATGACGGCGTGGTTACGGTTGCCTCCAACAACGGAGAAGCCATGGCCGAGGCGCTGTCGCGGATCCAGGCGATCACCGCAGAGCCGGAAGTGGGCCGCATCTACACCGGAAAGGTGGTGCGCACCACCGATTTCGGTGCTTTTGTCGAGTTCATGCCCGGGCATGATGGCCTCGTGCACATCTCCCAGCTGGCTGATTTTCATGTCGCCAGTGTCGAGGATGTCGCACAGGTGGGCGACGAGATCACCGTCATGGTGACCGATATCGACTCTAACGGCCGGGTGAGACTGTCCCGACAGGCAGTTCTGGAAGGCTGGACGGCCGAGGAGGCCCGGGACCGCGATCGCAAGCCCAGTGGCGGAGGCGGCCGTAGCCGCGATGGCGGACGCGATGGCGGACGTGGTCGTGACAGCGGCTCCCGCGGTCGCTCGCGCTAAAACCCTATGCCGGGGGAGTGCAGACTCCCCCGGCATC
>CAZMAI010000043.1:8599-14186 GCA_964564195.1 uncultured Anaerolineales bacterium
CGCGGTCGCTCGCGCTAAAACCCTATGCCGGGGGAGTGCAGACTCCCCCGGCATCACCAGGTGTTCAAGATGACAGAAGATACATTGGATACGCAGACCCCTGAGCAGCCTCGAGCGAAATCATGGTTACGCGAGATGCTCGAGTCGGTCCTCCCGGCTCTGGTCATTGTCATCGTCGTCAACCTCTTTATTGCGCAGGCGACACGCGTCGAGGGCCAGAGCATGGAGCCCAATCTGCACAACAACGAGCGGCTGATCATCGAAAAGATCAGCTACCGTTTCAGGGAGCCGGCGCGAGGCGACATCGTCGTCCTCAAGCCCCAGCAGCATGGGACGGTTCCTCTGATCAAGCGTGTGGTCGGCCTCCCGGGCGAGACGGTCGAGATTACACAGAATCAGGTGTATATCAACGGCCAGCCGCTGCAGGAGGACTATTTGACCGAGCCCACCGTTGGGGGCATGGCAGCACAGATCGTTCCAGAGGCGCATCTGCTGGTGCTCGGCGACAACCGCAATGCCAGCAACGATTCGCGGTCGTTTGGAATGATTCCCTACGAAGACGTGATCGGGCGGGCCTGGTTCCGCTATTGGCCTATCGAGGAGCTTGGTCTGATTCGTTAGACTGACTCTGAGATAGGCTTGTTCGCACGAGTGGTGAGAAATCAGCGATCGAACAAAGGAGCACCCCATGGCCTACGAAAAGACCTGCTATCTTCAGCACGTCGCCGTCCATGTCAAGGATATCCAGTGGCACATTGCCTTCTTCAAGGCGATTGGGATGCCGGTGAACCGCGTCGCGGGCGATCCGGATGCCCCCGATCAGGTCTGGACCGCCGGTGGCATGCAACTCAAGTCGGCAACGGACTTTGAGGGCCCCGAAGGACGCCTAGACCATCTCGGCATCTTTGCCGATGACCTGGAGGCCGCCCTTGAAGAAGCCTACAAGTGGGGCGTCGAGGAGATGCCCCAGGGGCACAACTGGTTTCGCCTGCCCGATGGGATGGCGATCGAGATGATGCAGGCGCCTAGGAGCTAAGTGCGCGAGTCTGACCGATCCGCGCTACAGTGGGATACACGCTGGGCGATCCCTCGAAGAGGGTTCGCTCAGCGTTCCGTTTCTATCCCCGTTGGCACGGTCAGCCTCGCCTGCTGCGCCTGGTACCAGTCCTCGTCGCTGGCGTCCAGCGTCAACACCTCCAGCGCCCCAGATGCACTGAGGCCCTGCCACCAGTCCTTGCGCGAGCGCGGGTCCATAAACCGCCCGACGTCGCGGATCGCCACACCCAGTTCGCTTCCCGCAGCCCGACCGATTGCCTGCCCGAATTGCAGCCCCGGAAGATAGCCCCGGCCCGCGGCGTTGGTCTCGTTGTACAGCGCCACCAGCCGTGGCTCGACACAGATCCCCTCGAGGTGGATGGTATATCCGGTGATGACATGATCATCGCGCGTGTATTTGAGTGTGATCCTGTCGGGAGCCGCGTAGAGCACCATGGCGACATAGTGCCTGCCGGTCACCGTGTCGTGGAATACCTCCGCTGGCCGATAGGGCACGTGCACTTTTTCGCCCGATGTGCTGACCAGCCCCGCCAGCGTGACGGCAGGATTTGTGATGAAATCCTCCCTGTAGACCCACGGCCAGCTACCGTCCCAGCCGTTAACCTGGTGAACCCGTGCGATGCCGGGCCAGCGCTCATCACCATACAGGGACTGGAGGCGCGGGGCCCGGTCATCAAAGTCGCCACCATAGTCCACAAGCCCGCGTTGAGCGGTCGGGTTCTCGCGGTAGCCCCGCAGGGCGAGGTTCAGATCCGGGTGCAAATCAGCCGGGGCAGTGTCCGGATAGAGGCCCTCTACAGGGATCGCATGATAGGTCTCCTCCGGTATAGGCTCGCAACCCTGAGGCGAGGAGCGAAACTGTATCGGCAGGTAGACCCGATAGGCAAAACCCCCGGCTACAGTCGGTTCTGCCACGGCTCGGTATCCCAACCCGGGAATGCACAGCACGCAAGTCGCCATGGCTAGAGCTACGATACGCCGTCTGATAAGCATCAGGTGATCCCCTTCACCGGTCCGAAGCTGGTCCCACATACTATACCAGCAACACGGAGCGATACGGTGAGCACTCTGTATGGCGCGCATGAAAAGGAGCTGAATTCTCCCAGGATGCCGGTCAGGTGCAATTCTGCTAGATGGAGCGGTCCGCGCTCAGCCGGCGCGTCCCCACCAACCCCAGCGCAAGACAGAGCACGGCCGTCATGATAAACATCGGAGGCAGGCCCCACATGTCCGCAAGGACCCCGCTCAGAGCCGGCCCGGCAAACATGCCGATCGCATAGACCGCCTGGTGAAAGCCCATGGCCGTGCCTCGCTGAGCCTCCTCCACATTGCGAATGGACATACCCATGAGCACCGGATAACCGATACCGTTAGAGATACCGATGAGGAACTGGAGCATAAACACCGCTACGAGCGATTGCGCAAAGGCCGCCGCGGTTGTGCCGATCGCCAGCAAGACAAAGCTCAGATACACCATGTTTCGTGCCCCGATCTTGCGCACTACCGTCGTCGCGATCAGGTTGCCCAGGGTGACTACGGCGATGTTAAAGCTGAGGAGGACACTCAGGGTAACATCGGTGGCGCCCAGCTTTTCCGCCACAAGGGGCACGAAGGAAAAAGTGGTCGCCCAGTTGGCGTACTGGTGCACCATGCTGAGCAGCGAGGGCAACAGCACGTCAGAGCGGCTCAGCAGCCGGGCAAGATTGCCCAGCGAAGGCGCCTTGGGGGGCTGAGCCTGCTCACGAGCGGGCAGGATCGCCACGATCGCGAGAACTGCCGCGCCAGCCGCCAGGTAGAAGGCCAGCGAGTAACCCATCCAGTTGTTCAGCGAGCCCGTGACCGCCGTAGCCAGGATGCGGCCTACCCCACCGATAAAGGTCAGCAACGCGCTGGCCCGTACAGCGTCCTCGGGCGGAAACAGGCTGGAGAACATGACG
Organism: uncultured Anaerolineales bacterium; assembly: GCA_964564195.1. Taxonomy (GTDB): domain Bacteria; phylum Chloroflexota; class Anaerolineae; order UBA1429; family UBA1429; genus JAAYED01. The sequence goes on from CAZMAI010000043.1 coordinate 11,593, forward strand.
ACCAGTGGGACCCAGGTGCCAGCGGCAAGCCCGGTGATCGCCCTGGCGGTGACCAGGCCGCCTGTGCCCTGTGCGCCAGCCAGCATCCAGGCGCCCAGGCCACCCAGAGCCAGGCCGACCAGGACAAACGGCTTCCGTCTGCCCATCCAGTCCGCGAAAATCCCCAGAGGGAACCGGATGATCGCTTGCCAGAGGCCGTACATGGAGAGGACAATCCCCACCGAGGCGAGGTTGTCGACCTTGCCCTCCACGTAGGTGGGGAGCGTGGGCGCATAGAGGTACAGCGATATCCAGTACATGAAAACGGCCACACACAGCAGGATGGTCATCATGCGACGGCTGCTAGTCGGTGCGGTTCGCACGGATGGATCGCCCATGGTTCTCCTTACCCGGAAGTTAAATTCGCGCAGGCGTGCGCTCCAGTTCAGCGCACCAGCCAGCCCCCGTCAACTGGAAGCACAATGCCATGGCAGTAGGCCGAGGCCGATGAAGCCAGAAACACCGTGGCGCCTTTGAGGTCTTCGGGGGTGCCCCAGCGGCCCGCGGGTATGCGTGCGGTGATCGCAGGCTCACGCTCAGAGTCCGCCGCCAGTGGGGCCGTCAGATCGGTGAGCATGTACCCCGGGGCGATGGCGTTGACGTTCACCCCCTGAGAGGCAAGCTCATTGGCCATCGCACGGGTCACTCCGGCCACGGCATGCTTGGAGGCTGCGTACGGGACCGCCAGGATGCCGCCCTGAAAGGACAGCGCCGAGGCAACGTTGATGATCTTGCCGCCCCCGTGAGCCACCATGTGCCTGGCGGCCGCCTGAGACAGGAACATCAGACTGTTGAGGTTCACGTTCAAGACCTGTGCCCAGTCCTCCGCGGGATACTCGAGAACGGGATGCCGGATAGTGGTACCCGCCGCGTTGACCAGGATGTCGAGCCCGCCAAAGTGTGCGACCGCATCCTCGACCAGGCGCTCGAGATCGGCCGGGCTGGCCGCGCTGAGATCGCAGGGCAGGTGCATAAAGCGACGCCCCAGGGCCGAAACAGCAGCGCCAGTGACATCGCACGCTCCGCGGGATACGCCGGCGACATCGGCGCCGGCCTCCGCCAGCCCTATGGCCATACCCTGCCCAAGGCCTCGGCTGGCTCCGGAAACCAACGCAACACGACCGGCCAGATCGAACGACGTCAATATCATCGAATCCTCTCCTGCACAGGACAGAGCACATGGCACATCATAGACACAAAGACGAACCTGGAAAGGTCAGCACACCGTGCTGCCCGCTACAGGTTCGTTCAGGTCACGCCTGGCGGATCATCGAATCGCGCTAGCGTCCGGCAAGCCTCTCGACATAGTCCTGCCCCAGAATGACAGCGATATCTACGCCCTCGGTGACGTCATCCTGGTAGATCACCGACTCTGGGTCCACCCCCAACTCCAGGGCAAGCGCAGCCACCGTGAGGGGCTGGTCACGATACGCAACGATAAGTGTCTGGGTGTGGTCAAAGCGGTCGGCGCTGTTATAGCCAGCGATCACATACCCCTCGTCTTGCAGGAGCGTCGCGGTTTGCTGTGCCAGGTCGGCCGTCATCGTGCCATTATAGATCGCGACAGAAGCCTGCTCTGCCCGGAAAGCATCCGCAGGGGCTGACTCCTGAGTGGGCACGGCCAGAGGCGTCGTGGGGAATAGCTCGTCAACCAGAATGCGCACCTTGTCCCAGTCGGCCACCTCCACCATCCAGCCCTGTGGCGTGGTGACGGTCGTCGTGATGGAACCGTCAATGACCCCGCTACGCAGATTAGCGGGATCGAGCTTGCGCGCCGCATCCGCCAGGGTCACGATCTGCTGCAGCGTGAGGTCGGTCTGGACCGAAGAGCCAAGGAGCTGCAGGATCATGGGGATGCGGGTCAGCGGAATGTCCAGACTGAGAATCTTGTCAAAGGCCGCACGGATCACCTGTTGCTGGCGCTCCATGCGGGAAAAGTCGCTGGACCCATGGCGGGTGCGCGCGTACTGCAGCGCCATCTCGCCATCCATATGGTGCAGCCCTGCGGGGATATAGAGCTCCATGGTGCCATAGTCCGCGGTGGGATACTTGGCATCGTAGATATCCTCGGCCACTTCGATATCCAGACCGCCGATGGCATCCACCAGCTGCTCAAAACCGGCGAAATTGATGCGAACATAATTATGGACCGGCACGCCGAGCGCGTACCAGACGGTCTTTTTGGCCAGTGCGGGCCCGCCGCCAGGATAGTTCTGATTATCCCCGGTGTAATGCGCGGTATTAATGCGGCTCTCACCATAGCCTGGTATGGTCGTCCAGAGATCGCGGGGTATGGACAGCATCGAAGCGGTGTTACTTACCGGGTCCAGCGACATCAGAATCATGGTGTCCGTTCGCCACGGTCCGGTTTCGCCGTCGCGCTGGTCGATACCCAGTGCCAGCACATTGATGCGCTCGTCCAGTTTCGCCGCTTGAGGCAATACCACTTCGTCAGCCCTGGCCGGGGTATCTTGGTCCGGGGCAGGCTCTCCTACCGCTTGCGTCACCTGCACGATGCGATCCGCAAAGGGCAGATTCATCTGGGCCACCACCGA
>CAZMAI010000043.1:14286-17640 GCA_964564195.1 uncultured Anaerolineales bacterium
GCGTCACCTGCACGATGCGATCCGCAAAGGGCAGATTCATCTGGGCCACCACCGAACGCACCGTGCTAAAGAAAAAGAACCCTGACCATAGCGCTCCGGCGGTGATGATCACCGTCAAAAAGGTGCTGATCGCGTGCTGCCACGAGCGCTGTCTGGGCATGTGCATATCCTTCTGAGCTTCCTGAGACGTAACGCGTCGAGTATATCACAGGCGTACCAGCCGACCAAAGACCAGCCCAAATCCTGGCCAACTCCGCGTTGCGTCGGTTGGCTGGCCAGTTTCGGGCCACAGCACACATGACGCCAGCCGCAACCAGATGGTTCCGCAGAACAGGGCTACAGGGCAGGTGATCCTTTCATTAACAAGAGTGCCCCGGCACTCGACGCCCGGGCGAAAGCAGGGTATCATTGTGGGACAAGCTGCATACACGACTGACATCAGCCGCCGCGGCGCACGCCGTATGTCCTTCCGGCAACTGCACGGCGACCGCAGTGGCGTTTTGGCACCAGAGCACAAGAGGTAACCATGATCGATCTTCTCAGCTGGCGCGACATCCCGGCAATGTCTGGAAACCGGTTGTTTCTGGACTATGTCGGACAGCAATCCCATGCCCTCTCATATTACACCCATGGCCCTACCGAATATGCCGCCGCGCTGGCGGCGCGGAAGGCTTTCCCCTATCCCCGCGCGGAGATAGTCGCGCTGCTCGAGCGCTACAATCGCCCCCTGGGGGCCTCCGAGCAGACGCTGTCGAACATCGCCGCATTGTCGCAGCCCGATGTCTACTGCGTCGTGGGGGGGCAACAGGCCGGGCTCCTGGGCGGGCCGGCCTATGTGGCGTACAAGATCGATTGCACTGTGCGTCTCGCGCGTCGCATCTCTGACCTGCTTGGCGTGCGTGTCGTTCCGATATTCTGGCTGGCCAGCGAGGATCACGACTTCGGCGAGATCAACCACGCCCACTTTGTGCAGCGCGATGGTGAGATCGGTCGCGTGTCCTTTGACTGGCGGGACAAGGGGCGTCCGATCGCGGACCTGGACATGACCGAGCAAGTCCGCGAGGCAATCGATGCGTATTGGTCCTCGGCGCAGCCCGGAGCCTTTGCCGAGAGCACCCGTTCCATGGCAGAGCCACGCAACTCCCGGTACTGCGACTGGGTGGCTGCCTTCTGGTTGAGGCTGTTCGCTGACGACGGGCTGGTAATCGTCGAGCCAGAGACGCTCCGGCCCGTTGCGGGCTCCTTTTTCCACCGAGCGTTGCAGGAGCGGGAGACCATCGGTAAGCACCTGCAGAATGTGGCCGAGCGCATGCAGCGGGATGGCTACACCCCGCTGCTGGACCCAGAGACCGCCGGCGTGCTGTACACCTTTGATGATAACGGGCGGCGCGTTCGCGTCCACGAGCCGGCCGCCATGCTTCCAGAGGCGCTGGCGCAACCCGAGCGCTTTTCGACGGATGCGGCGCTGCGGCCGCTGCTGGCGGACAGCACGCTGCCGGTCATCGCCAGCACACTGGGTGCCGGTGAACTGGCCTACCAGGGCATGCTGCGCCCGCTCTATCAAGAGTTCGGCATCCCTCAGCCGATATGCTTCCCCCGCCAGAGCTACACCTTTGTGTCGGCAAGCGAGGAGGAGCGGCTGGCGGCCTATGGTCTGCGCCCGCAGGACATCATGCGGCATGAGATTGAGATGGACACCACCATGCAAGGGTTGATGCCTCCCGGAGAGTTGGACCGGTTCGCCAAAGCCCGCGCTGACATTGAGCAGGCATTGGACCCCTTGCGAGACTATGTCGAGCAACTCGATCCCAACCTCGGACGCTCATGGGAGCAGGCCCTGTCCACAGCGCTGCGCAACATCGACAAACTCGAGGATCGCGCCGTCAATGTGACCCTCAGCCGGGGCGGCTATTCCCGCCGCGAGCTGCAATCGCTGCGCAATCTCATCCTGCCTCGCGGCCGGCTGCAAGAACGCGTTCTGCCGGTGACGCACTTTATGCAGCACTATGGCCCCTCCTTCATTTCCGGACTCCGGGAGATCGGCGAGCTCGAGACCTTTGGGCACGCCATTGTGACGCTGGAGGATGAGGATGCCTGACGTGGACATCATGGCCTTTGGAGCGCATCCGGACGACATCGAGATCGGTTGCGGCGGAACGCTGATCAAGCTGCGCGAGCGCGGGCGCTCCATCGCTCTGGTCGACATGGTGCGCGGGGAGATGGCCACCCGCGGCACCATCGAAACCCGCAAGGCAGAGTCTGAGGCGGCCACCGCCATTCTGGGCGCCGTGGCGCGCGAAAACCTCGAACTCGAGGATGGCAACATCCATTCGACGCCGGACGCGCGCTACCGTGTCGCTCAGGTGGTGCGGCAGTACCGTCCCTCGCTGGTCATGCTCCCCTACTATGAGGACAGGCACCCGGACCACTATAACGCCAGCCAGCTGGCCTACGAGGGTATCTTTGCCGCTGGCCTGGTGCGCCTGAACACCGGACAGGAGCCCTTCCGCCCGGCACGGATCATGTACTATATGGGCTGGTACGAGTTCGATCCGACCTTTATCGTGGATATCAGCGATCAGTATGAGCGCAAGATGCAGGCGATCTATGCCTATACCACACAGTTCCGGCCCGATGACAATTTCTACCAGCAGACGCGGCTGACCTCCAGCGAGTACAACTGGCATCTGCAGAGCCGTATGGCGCACCTGGGCGCACAGATCGGCTGCAGGTATGGGGAGGGGTTCCTCATTCGCGGCCGCATGGCAGTCGACGATCCGCTCGACGTCTCATTCTCGACCTTTTAGCCCATCGGACATCTACTTCCCCGAGGGAGAAATGCAATGCGTATCGGGATCACCTGTTTTCCCACCCATGGCGGCAGCGGCGTTGTGGCGACCGAACTGGGCAAGGTCCTGGCAAAACGGGGCCATGAAGTGGCCTTTATCTCTTATGCAGCCCCACTGCGTCTGGCTGACATCCCGGAGCGCGTGAGCTTTCACGAGGTCGACGCGATGCAGTATCCCTTGCTGCAGACCTATCCGAACGACCTCGCCCTGGCCTCCAAGATCGTGTCCGTCGCTCGCATGAAGCGTCTACAGATCCTGCATGTGCACTATGCGATCCCCTTTGCTCCCGCCGCCCTCATGGCAAAGTACGCCGCGCCAGAGTTGGACCTCAAGGTCGTGACGACACTCCACGGCACCGATATCACGCTCGTTGGCAGCGACCCTACCTTCCGGCCGATCACCCGCTGGGCCATCCAGGAATCGGACGCCGTCACGGCGGTATCGGATTGGTTGCGAACCAGGGCGATCGAGGAGTTCTCTATCGACCGTCCAATCGATGTCGTGT
>CAZMAI010000044.1:0-17267 GCA_964564195.1 uncultured Anaerolineales bacterium
CTGGAGCGCGCCGCCCGCCGGCTGGTGGAGGTCCAGGAATCTGAGCGCAAATACATCGCCCGGGAACTGCACGACCAGGCGGCACAGACCCTGGCCGCGCTGATGATGGGGCTCCGCCGGCTGCAGCGCGAGGCAGACCAACCCGAAACCGTGCGGGAGGGGGCGGCCGACCTGATCCAGGTGACTGAGGATGTGATAGAGGAGCTCCGGCGGCTGGCGGCCGACCTGCGTCCGGCCAGCCTGGACTATGTGGGACTTCTTTCGGCGCTCCGGCAGCTCCTGGACGGCGCACAGGAGCGCTACGGATTGACCACGCACCTGGAGGGTTCCGGGTTGGCAGAGCGCCTCGACCCCGAGACTGAGACCGCCCTCTATCGAATCGTCCAGGAGGCTCTCACCAACATCGAGCGTCACGCGCAGGCGAGTCACATCGATCTTAGCCTCGAGAGAACAGGTCCCCAGATCGTGCTCACCGTCACAGATGACGGCATTGGCTTTGACCCTGAAACCCACCTCGCAGGTGTGCACCTCGGGCTGCTGGGCATGCAGGAGCGGGTAGAGATCCTGGGCGGCACCATGGCGATCACCAGTCGCCCCGGGGCTGGCACCTGCATCAGAGTGGAGATACCTTATGTCGACACGAATCCTGATCGTTGACGACCACGGCGTCCTGCGAGCTGGCCTGCGGGCGCTGCTCAGCGAGGAACAGGACCTGGAGGTCGTCGGCGAGGCCGCCGACGGCGCTGGGGCGCTGCGCCAGGCGCGCTTTCTGCGGCCGGACGTCGTGCTGATGGATATCGGGTTGCCCGACACCGATGGCCTGGAGATCACCCGCCGGTTGTTGACCGCCCACCCCGGCGCCCGCGTCCTGATTCTCACCATGCATGAGGACAGCGCCCTGCTGCACGCCGCGCTTGAGGCGGGCGCGTCGGGCTATGTCATCAAGCGCGCCGTTGAGCAGGAACTGGTGAGCGCCATCCGCGCTGTCGTGCGCGGCGACCTCTACGTCCACCCCGCGCTCACCAGGGCACTCCTCACGGCCAACGATCGCCCAGCCGCCGACGAGGGACCGCTCACCCGTCGCGAGACCGAGGTGCTGCGCCTGATTGCCATGGGCCACACCAACCGCGAGATCGCGGAAAAGTTGGTGATCAGCGTCCGGACGGCGGAAAGCCACCGCGCCAACATCATGGGCAAGCTGGGCCTGCACAACCGCGCCGAACTGGTGCAATACGCCATCTCCCATGGATTGGGCGACACCCTCCAGCCCCCGAACGGCCCGTTTCTGCACTGAGCTCTACCCGATCCCAGCCCCTCTCTCCGCAATAACTACTGACACACTGCCTCGGCCTCCGTAGTGTTAGGCACAAACCCGACAACTCTTTCCGCAGATCACACCCTTACACGCGCAGCCCCCGTGCGGTAATCTGAAGGCAGGTGCCTGGCCGCGCGGCGTCCAGCCTGGTCGTGTATTCGGGCACCAATCCGATGCCCGGGGTATGTCATGACCGCCGCTCACGCCGGTTTTCCGCCACTGCCCGCCGACACGGCTCTCGCCGCGCGGACCTCCTTTGGGTCCGATCAGCCCTACCTCTTGATCGGCGATGCCCTTGAGACGTTGAGCAAGGGTCTGGAGTGGCCGGTGGCTGGACTTGCTGGCGCATGGTCACCAGGTGTGCTGATGACCGACGCTCTGGCCACCATCCTGCAGTACGGCGAGGATCTGACGGACATGCAGACCAGCGAGGCGAGTCGCACGCGCACAGACTGGAAGTACGCCCTGCATCTGCCGCTGAGCTATGCCGGACTACCCCCTGGTCGATTGAGTGCCTTTCGAGGCGCACTCCGTGGAGACCCGGATACTCTACAGGCCTGTGACAGGCTCTTCAGTCGCCTTCTGGAACGTGAGCTTTGCGCCACCAGAGAATGTCTATCCGGTGGCTTTGGCGATGTGATCGAGTGGGTAGAGTGCCGAAACTGCGTCCAGGATGCCGCCGAGGCCATGTCTCTGGCGATCCAAGCCCTCGCATGCGACGCACCCGAATGGTTGCGCGATCATGGCCCGGCATATCTGGCCGAGCGATACGGGTACGAGCAAGAGTTCATGCCCGTACCGCCAACACGAGACGAGCGGGAGAGATGGCTGGAAACCACATGCAAGGATATGGGCTGTCTGCTGGAGGCCGTGCACACCACGCTGCCCGAGGCGGAGGCAACTCTCCCTGAAGTCACCGCGCTGCGCAGGGTGCGTGAGCGGATCCAGCGCAGGCGCGGCCCGAGGACAGCGCAAGAGCGCAACGAACCATGGTGAGCCAGCAGCGGCAGGGACACGCGAGTGCTGGCACGCAAACCCGAAAGGAGGCACAGGGTTACATGACTTTTCTCGAACAGGAGGCCGGTCGCGGACCGGTCAACGCTCTTTTCACCGCCAGCGATGCAGGAGACTACCGATGAAAGGTAAAGTATTGAGTCGTATCCTTCTCTTGCTGGTCCTGGTCTCGATGATCTTTAGCCCCAGCGCGCCCATGTTGGCGCAGCAGCCGGAAGGTCAGATCGACCCGGACTATTACACGAGCAAGATTGAATCGAGTCTGGAAAAGAAGGAACAGCGCGTGACGCAGCCCGAACGCGAGGCCGTGGCCGCGCGCCAGTCCGCCGCGCTGGAAGCAGAAGGCGGCGTGGCACCCCAGGCAGTGCAGGCGGCGGCAGGGCCCGGTGACGTGCCCCGCTACTTTAGCCACCCGAACTATGCCAACAGCCCGTTGCCGCTCGACGCTGGCGGCAATATCGCAGCCACTAAAGAAGATGTCGTACCCGGCACAGGCATGCGCAAGTTCGTCGACCCGCTGCCCTGGGGCCCCGGCGGTACGCCGATGCCTGTGGCGGCGCTGACGAACCTGGGCGACGGCACGCAGTATGTCGAGATCGGCCTGGTGCAGTACCGGCAGCAGATGCACTCTGACCTGCCGCCGACGCTGTTGCGCGGCTATGTGCAACTGGCAGCCTGCGATGCCCCTGGCGCGGTTCCGCTGTTCAATGAGCAGCTCGACCCGCTTGCAGCGCCGGTGCCTACCGGTTACTGTGGCGCCAGCGACCCCAGCTATCTGGGGCCGGCCATCGTCGCGCAAAAGGGCGTGGCCGTGCGCATCCTGTTCCGCAACCTGCTTCCCGCGGGCGCGGGCGGGAACCTGTTCATCCCCACCGACACTTCCGTGATGGGCTCGGGCATGGGTCCCGACCTGCACGGCATGCCGGAGGTGGATCCATTGGTCCCCACCTGCGACTCCACCAACGCCAAGGCCGTCGGCTGCTTTACTGAGAACCGCGCCGTCCTGCACCTGCACGGCGGCCTCTCGCCGTGGATCAGCGACGGCACGCCGCATCAGTGGATCACACCTGCGGACGAGACGCTGCCCTACCCTGACGCGGAGCTCCTGGCGGATCCCAACGCCGTGGACCATGACAACGCCGTGGAGAACAAGGGCGTCAGCGTCGAGTACGTGCCCGACATGTGGTTCGATAGCACCACCGGTGCTGCCATCGACGCGTGCTTTGGCCAGTTGACCTGCGCCGAGCCCAATGCGACGAACAACCCCGGTCGCGGCGCGCAGACCTACTACTATACCAACCAGCAGTCGGCGCGGTTGATGTTCTACCACGACCACGCCTGGGGTATCACCCGCCTGAACGTCTATGCGGGCGAGGCCGCACCCTACATTATCCAGGACGACACCGAGGCCGCACTGACGGCCCCTGGCGGCGCGCTGGATGGTCTGGGCATGGGCATCCCGCTGGTCATCCAGGACAAGACCTTTGTCCCGGATCAATGGCAGCTGGATCTGTGGGACGAGACCTGGGACACGAGCCTGTGGGGTGGCAAGGGCAACCTCTGGTTGCCGCATGTCTACTCACCGGCGCAGAACCCGGGCGACGCCTCGGGTGTCAATGCCTATGGCCGCTGGATGTACGGCCCCTGGTTCTGGCCGCCGACGAACAACATCGCCTACGGCCCCGTAGCCAACCCGTACTATGACCCGACCTGCGATGCCGACATCACTGGCTGGTGCGAGCCCCAGCTGATGCCCGGGACGCCGCTGAACTCGATGGGTATGGAGGCGTTCAACGACACGCCGGTGGTGAACGGCATGGCCTACCCCACCGTTACGCTCGAACCGCAAGAGTATCGCTTCCGCTTCTTGAATGCGGCCAGCGACCGCTTCTTTAACCTGTCGCTTTACCAGGCCGATCCGCTGGCGCCGACCGAGGTGCAGCTGAATCCGGACGAGGTACTGGCGGCACTGGACGACTCGACGATCTTCCCGACGCCGGTTGCCGGCACGGAAGGTCCCGCGTGGATCGTCATCGGCACCGAGGGCGGTTTCCTGCCCAGGCCGGTGGTGGTCAACGCACAGCCCACGACGTGGGTCAACGACCCGACCGTGTTCAACGCCGGCAACGTGGACCAGCACTCGCTGCTCATCGCTCCGGCCGAGCGCATGGACGTGGTCATCGACCTGACCCCGTTCGCGGGCCAGACCCTGATCCTGTACAACGACGCCCCGGCAGCGTTCCCAGCCCGCGACCCGCGGTATGACTATTACACGGGTAGCGCGGACTTCTCCGATACCGGTGGCGTTCCGCCGATCCTGGCGGGCTACGGCCCCAATATCCGTACCGTCATGCAGATCAAGGTCAACGGCAACCCGGGCACGCCGGTCCCCAACCACGTGAATGCGGCCAGACTGGCAGCGCTTGAGGCGGCCTTTGCGCACAACGTGAATGGTACAGGCGTCTTTGAGAGCAGCCAGCATCCGATCATCGTGGGTCAGGCAGAGTACAACTCGGCCTATGGCACCGCGTTCAAGGTCAACGGCCCTCTCAACGGCACCGTGCAGATCTTCCAAACATCCCTGACGTTCCAGACCCTGTTGGGCAACGACCTAAGCATGGTCTTTATGCCCAAGCAGATCCAGGACGAGATGGGCGAGGCGTTCGATCGCGACTATGGCCGCATGAGCGGCTTCCTCGGGCTCGAATCGCCCAACCCGCAGGCGGGTGTGCAGAACATGATCCTGTACCCGTACGTGAACCCGGCCAGTGAGCTGATCGATAGCACCAATCTGCCCAAGACCACCTCGGTGACGCCCATTGCGGTCGCCGACGACGGGTCGCAGATCTGGAAGATCACGCACAACGGCGTGGACACGCACCCGATACACTTTCACCTGTTCGACGTCCAGGTGCTGAACCGGGTAGGCTGGGATGGCATCATCCGCAAGCCGCACGCCACCGAGCTGGGCTGGAAGGACACCGTCCGCATCAGCCCGCTGGAGGACACGATCGTGGCGCTGCGCCCGATCATCCCGGTGACGCCGTTCGACAGCGTGCTCCCGAACAGCGAGCGGCCGTTGAACCCTGCCATGCCGACCGGATCGTCGCTCATGTTCACCAACATGGACGCGTGGGGCGACCCGACCGAGCCGATCGTGAACCTGTGGACGAACTTTGGCTGGGAGTATGTGTGGCACTGCCACATCCTCAGCCACGAAGAGATGGACATGATGCGCCCGATCTCTGTGGGCGGACAGCCGCTTGCCCCGTCAGGGCTGGCTGGCACGCGCACGGGCAACGGGAACAACAAGGCCGACAACCTTACCTGGGTGGACAACTCGGGTAACGAGACCGGCTTTGTGATCCAGCAGGCGCTGGCCGACGCGGGCCCTTGGATGGATCTGGTCACGTTGCCTCCCGACACGACGAGCTACTCGCACACTGTCGGCAACGTGAGCACGATCTACTTCTACAGGGTCGTGGCGGTCAACACGGTCGGGTACACGGCGACGGCAGGCTACTCGAGCCTGACGACGTCGAGCATGTCCAACACCGTCATGGTGCCCCTGGTGGTGCAGCAGCCTCCAGCCAGTCCGACTGGCCTGACGGCTGTGCCACAGGCAGGGCCCCAGGTCCTCCTGACCTGGACCGACAACGCCCTTGACGAGAACGGCTTTGTGATCGAGCGGTCCGACAATGGCGGGGCCTTTGCCACGCTGGTCACCGTCGGGCCACGCAACAACCGGGGCACGGTGAGCTATGTCGATGTGGCCGTGCTGCCGGGTAACACGTACACCTACCGGGTGGCAGCCGTGAACGCAGGTGGCATGTCAGGCTGGTCGAATGAGGCCAGCGCGACTATCGCCGCCGCTCCAGCGGCGCCATCACCCGTGACGGCGACCACCTTCCGGCAGGGCAACAGCGCCCGCGTGACGCTGACCTGGCCGAATGTGGCCAACGAGACGGGCTATCGTATCCAGCGGTCCACCAACGCAACCTTCACGGCCAACCTGGTGACCAGCACGGTGAACGCAGATGTCACCACCTTTACCACGGGTAACCTGCCCCGCAGCACGCCTTTCTACTTCCGAGTGCAGGCGTACAACGGCGCGGGCCCCTCGGCCTGGGTGAACGCGACACCGTTCCCGATCATCACTGCTCCCTGATATCTCTTGAGTGTAGCGCGCTGGTCCGCGGGCCAGCGCGCTGCCAGGACTGCAATCGAGCCGCATCGCCCGCCCCGTCCCTGTGTGGACGGGGCGGGCCCAGAGAAGGAGGTCCTCACCTGTGGACCACAGACGCATTATCCACATCGGTATACTGTTAGCCATCGTCGCGCTGCTGGGCATGCCCGCTGTGGCGCAGGTGGGAGATCAGCCGACGGCGCAGGCCGTCCTTACCTTGAACTTGATCGGCCAGGAGGGCGGCGACAGCCGCGCTGTAGCGCTCTCGGGCACCACTGCTTATCTGGGCATCGGGCCACGACTAGCCGTTTTGGATGTGGCGACGCCCGCCAGCCCCGCTCGGCTAGGGCAGAGCGCGCCGCTACCGGAGATCATCGAGGGCGTCGCCGTTTCGGGCAACACAGCCTACGTGGTTGCCGGTGACGCGGGCCTGCATGTGATTGACGTGACCACGCCAGCCGCGCCGGCGGTGCAGGGACACCTCGACACGCCCGGCGTGGCGAAATCCGTTGCCGCATCCGCTACCTATGCCTATGTGGCGGACGGCGACGGGGGCCTGCACGTGATCGACGTTTCGGCACCGCTGGCGCCCGCGCTGGTAGCTACGGTCACATCTGTGGCCCTGGGCGGCCCGGCTGAGGATGTCGCCGTGTCTGGAAGCATGGCCTACGTCGCGGCCGGCGCGGCTGGAGTGGTGATCGTCAACGTATCCACGCCGGGCAGCCCCACTGTCCTGGGCACGTATGCGGCGATCGGTCTGGTGGTCGATGCGGTCGCGGTCTCGGGCACCTTTGCCTACCTGGGAGACGCGAGCGGGGCACGATTAGTCTCTGTCAATGTCTCCAACCCGGCCGCACCCACACCTGTTGATGAGTACCTCACATCGTCTGACGCGCCGCGCGCGATCGCGCTATCCGGCAGCGATGCCTACGTCGCCGTGGGCGATGCGGGTCTCGATGTGTTCAGGATAGACACGAGCACGGGAGACATTCAGTACCGGCACGCCGAAGGCAACACGCCTGGAGAGGCATACAGCGTCGCGGCAGCGGCTCCATACGCCTTTGTCGCCGACGGCCGGTCGGGGCTGCGCGTACTTGCGGTCCCGGTGGATCCTGGCACCGCAAGCGAGGTAGGGCACTATGCCACGCTGGGCCTCGCCCAGGACGTGGATCTCGGTGCCACACACGCCTTTGTTGCTGCGGGTGATGCCGGGCTGAGCAGCCTGGACGTCAGCGCACTGGCGACGCCCGTGCAGGTGGGCACGCTGGCCAGCGGAGGCTACGCACAGCGCGTCACGGTAGCAGGCACGCGAGTTTACATCGCCGCTGGCGCCGCCGGTCTGGTGATCGCCGACGTCACGACGCCGGCTGCTCCGGCACTGCTGGGCCAGATCGCGATGCCCGGTACCAACTATGCCTGGGCTGTGGCGGTGCAGGGTAATACGGCCTACGTCGCTGCTGAAATGGAAGGCCTGCAAGTGGTCGATGTGACCACACCCGGCGCACCATCCATCGTGGGAGCGCTCCCGCCGGGTACGGATGGGTTCTATGACGTGGCGGTAGACGGGAACTATGCTTATCTGGCCGCCGGCATCGATGGCGTGCGCGTGGTGGATATCTCGGCCGCAGGCACACCGCAGGAGGTGGCCTCCATCCCCACAGGGGACTATGCCTGGGGGGTGGCGGTCGCCAACGGTTATGTCTACATCGCCGACATCGACGGCGGGCTGGTTATCGCGTCGGTAGCCAATCCGGTCAGCCCGACGGTGGTCACCACCTTTGCCGGCGCCCCCGGACCGGTGCTCAGCGTGGCCATCAGCGGCAACAACGCGCTGCTGACCACGGATACCGCGGTCGTCGTTGTGGACATCACAACCCCGGCGGCGCCAGTGCTCAGGGCAACGTATCTGACGGCAGGCTCCCCACTGAGTGCGGTGCCCGGCAGCGGCACGACCCTGCTGGTGGCCGACCTTGAGGGCGGACTGGCGATCCTGGAGACAACAGAGACGCCGATGCCCTACCGAGTCTATCTGCCACTGGTGGTCAAGTGATGATGCAACAATTGCTGCTGGTCTGGGGGGTATGCCATGACCGCCGGTGAGCAACCGCGTCGTCTCGGCAGGCTCGCCCGAGCCCTGCTGACGGTTGGAGCCATCGTCATCGGTCTCGTGCTGCTGGCCCTGCTCTCAGGGCCAGTGGGCGCGCCGGATGAAGCGGTCCCACCAGGAAACGATGCGGACGCCTTGACAACTGGCACCCTGTTGACCGACAATGTGGTGGAGCCACGAGCAGGGGCGACGGCGCAGTTCGTCGCGGCAGTAGCCGTGGAGACCGCGGAACCGTCTGAAGAGTCTTCGCCTGAGACCACGGCGGGTGCCTCGGCCGCCAGCCCCGCGGCGATGGTTTCATCGCCCGATGCGGCATGGACACCCTCGCAGGCTGAGCGTATCATAGTGCCAACGGCGTCTCCGGCTGTCGACCAGCCGGAGACGACAACGGCCATCTCTGGGACGCCTGCGAGCCTGGTGGCGGTGAACACGCCGCTCCCGACGGCGCCAGAGACCACGCCGACAAGCGCTACAGCAGCACCAACGGAGGCCCCAACGGCCACCGCCAACGCCGAGCCTGCGCCGACCGAGGCGCTGACTGCGCCTGCGCCGGAGATCACGGCGACCGCCTTGCCAGAAACGGTCACGCTATCGCTGGACGATCTGGCGAACATGGAGGCTTTTTTAGCGCAACATCGTGCCACGATCAATGGCCAGCCGGTTGAGCTCGCATCCCTGGCGGTGGCATCGGGCGAGGGTGAGGCGCCCTACTTTGTGTTGGCGGTGGCAGGCAGCGAGGCCGGAACCGCCTTCACCACCGAGCCCGCCGACATCCTGATGGGCTACGGGCAGGTGCTGCTGGAGGATTTCCGGCGCTACCTGGGTGGCGCGCCCTTTGTGACGGTGGTCGCCAGTACCTATGCCTCCGCCGACGCAGAGGCGTGCGCGCAGGCCGCGCCCTGGTGCCAGGTGGGCGCTCTGGATGAAGGCACCAACAACTATGCCCTGGACTGGGTGTATCTGCGCATAGCACACGACAACAACGGCAGTGTGGTGGAGGTCTGGAATGCGGCTCCGTGAGCAAAGCCGCTTGCCGGGCTCTAACCGACCGTCCGACATTAGTCTGTTTCTGGGAGTGTCCATGGCCTCTAGAACGTTCAAGATCATCGCCGCAGTGCTGCTGGTTGCGCTCGTCAGCGTGTCCTGCGCGCGCAGCTCGGCCGAGTCCGAAGATCCCGCGCTTGCGGGTGCGGTGCCCATCTACGTTCAGCCCCCCAAGCCCGAGGGGGGCCTGCTGCCCAGCGCCTGGCGCCAGCCCGAGGGCAGCGAGACCGACCGCGTCGTTTGGGAGAACTTTGGCTTTTCGAATCCTCAGACCATCAGCGAGGTGCGCTGGCGCGGCGGCTACGACCCCGAACTCAACGGCTCGGGCGGGATGGTACAGGATTTCACCGTGGGCATCTATGCCTCAATCGCCGCGGGTTCGGAGCCGGATCTGGCGATCGCACCGCTGGTGCACTACCGCGTGGGCAGCAACGCCGGGGAAACACCTGCGGACGTGGTCAATGGCGTGCAGTACTTTCAGTATGCCTTTGAGCTGCCAGAGCCCTTTGAGGCCGATCCGGAGACGACCTACTGGCTGCAGATCGAGGCCTTTCAGGCGGGCGATCCCGACTGGGGGCTGGCCACGGGCTCGGGCACGCTCGGCGATGGCCGCCACTTTCGCGGCACCGCTGAGGGCTACTACTACCAGCTTCTCCTCGAGGACGTAGCCATCGAACTGCTGTCACCGGTACGCGACGGGCAGGCTCCCGTCGCCGAGATCGTAGCCTCTGCCGAGGACATCGCCGCGATCCTGGCCAACCTGCCGCCCCCCGAGGTCGTGCCCATCGGTGCCGACGGCGTGCAAGAGATCATGCTGGTGGTCTCCCGCAGCGGGTACACGCCGCTCCACTTTAGCGTCCAGGCCGGCGTGCCGGTGCGGCTGGTGTTCCGCCAGCTGGGCTACGTGCCCGGCGGCAACGAGCTCTTTGTGCGTTGGGGAGAGAACCAGCAGACCTACCTGATTCTGTCCTCTCAAACGGACACCAAGACGCTCGAGTTCACCCCGCTCGAGCCGGGTGAGTTTCGGTTCTCGTGCCCTCATGATTGGTACGAGGGCGTTATGACCGTTGAGTCGTGACCGCCGCCATTCCATCGATCGAGCGAGGAGAGCAAGATGAAAAAGGTATTGGGTACCATCATGATCATCCTGGCGCTGGTGCTGGCCATCGCCCCCATCTTTACCGACTGCGAGTCCCAGGGCAAAACCCTGACCACCGCGCAGGGCAAGACCGTATCCATGAAGTGCCACTGGACTGGCATCGCCGAGATCGCCTCTGCGGTTCCGCTTGGGCTCGCGGGCATCTTTGCCATCGGCAGCAAGCGTAAGGAGACCCTGCGCTTTGCGGCCATCGTCGGTCTGGCCTCCGCCGTTGTGTCGCTGCTGCTCCCCACCGTCCTGATCGGCACCTGTGGCAGCGAGACGATGTACTGTAACCTCGCCATGAAGCCCATCCTTCTGGCCGCGGGCATCCTCGCCGCAGTGGCGAGCGTGTTGCTCTTTATCGGGGCACGTGACCAGGAGGTCCCGGAGGCAGCATGAGTCTGTGGCGCCTCGCCTGGAAGAACATCGCGGGTAACCGTCTCCGGTCCTGGGTCGTCGTACTCTCGGCCCTGGTACTGGCGGCCTTTGCCCTGTTTGCCACACTGCTTCTGCGGGGCTCCGCCGAGAGCCTAAGGTTGGCCGTTGCCCGGCTGGGCGCGGACATCGTCGTGGTGCCCGATGGCGCCCAGACAGAGATCGAGGGAGCGCTGCTTATGGGCGTCCCCGCCAGTTTCTGGATGCCCGAGGAGAACGTGGTGAAGCTGGCGGCCATCGAAGGCATCATCGCTCACGCGCCCCAGATCTACCTGACGACGCTGGTGGGCGCAGACTGCTGCTCTGTCGATGAGATGTTCATGGTGGCCTACGATCCGGCCACGGACTTTACGGTGCGCCCCTGGATGGAGCGAGAGTTGCCAGAGGGCCTGGCCAAGAACGAGGTGCTGGGAGGGCAATACATCTTTCCCACCGAAGGTGAGGATGGCATCCTGATCTATGGCACCGAACTCAAGCTCAAAGGCAACCTGGAGGCCACCGGCAGCGGCCTGGATCAGACCCTGTTCTTTACGCTGGAGACAGCACACGAGATCGCGCGCGCCTCGGTGAGCCAGGCGGTGGAGCCGCTGGTGATCCCGGATGGTCAGGTCTCGGCCGTACTGCTCAAGACCGGACCGGGCGCCAACAACGAAGAGATCGCGGTCCAGATCTATCGCACCGTCCCGGGTGTCTACCCGATCCAGAGCGCCGACCTGTTCAAGTCATCGCAAACGCAGCTCCATAGCCTGCTGAACACCGTGCTGGTGCTGGCGCTCATGATCTGGCCGCTGGCGGTCATCCTGATCGGCATGGTGTACCTGATGGCGGCCAACGAGCGGCGTCGCGAGCTGGGCGTGCTGCGCGCCCTGGGGGCCACCAGCCGCTATGTGGCGCGCACGCTTCTCACCGAGGCGGCGCTGCTGGCGCTCTTGGGCGCTTCGGTAGGGATCCTGTTGGCTGTCCTGGCCATCTATCTGTTCCGCCAGCTGATCATGGTATCGCTGGGCGTGCCCTTCCTGTTGCCGGCGGCGGGACCGCTGGCGCTACAGATCGGCATCGGGCTGGCCATCGCGATGCTCAGCGTCGTCCTGGCCGCGCTGCTGCCCGCCATCCGGATTAGCCGCCAGGACCCGGCCATCGCCATGCGGGAGTAACGAGATGATCACACTGAATGAGGTCACCAAGATCCACCCGCTGGGCAAGGGACATGCCGTCACGGCCGTGGAGGACGTCAGTCTGGAGATCGCCGACGGCGAGTTTGCCGTCATCGTGGGGCGCTCCGGCTCGGGCAAGACCACGCTGCTGAACCTGGCGGCCGGCCTCACGCGCCCCACCGCGGGCAAGGTGATGCTGGACAACACCGAGCTCTGGACTCTGAGCGATCGCGACCAGTCGCGCCTGCGCAATCGGACCATGGGGTTCATCTTTCAGTTCCCCAGCCTGCTGCCTACGCTGACGGTGCTGGAGAACGTCGTCCTGCCCACCTCCTTTGGTGAGGACGGGCAGAACGGCCACGCCGAGCAGCGCGCGGTCGGGCTGCTGGCGCAGGTGGGGCTATCGGACAAGCTGACATCGTATCCGCGGCAGCTCTCAGCGGGGCAGCAGCAGCGGGTGGTCATCGCCCGGGCGCTGATCAACGAGCCGCGTCTGATCCTGGCGGACGAGCCGACCAGCAACCTGGACGAGCAAACCGAAGGGGAGATCATCGAGATCTTTTCCGAGTTGCACGCCCGCCTGGGGCTGACCTTTGTGCTGGTGACGCACACGCGGCAGCTGGTGCGGCCCGAGATGCGTGTGATCCAGATGGCCAGCGGCCGCCTGGTTTCCGACGGCGCCTAGACGATCAACACGTAATGGACGCGCGCTCGAAAACGAGTGCGCGTCCGTGCGGCCACCACGAAACAACCGCGTCAACCGTCAGACATGCTGGTCCAGGAGCACCGGGTTGCCATCCGGATCCAACAGCATCACGCTCGCCGGCCCGGTGGTCGTCTCGTCGGCCTCCATCTCGAACGACAGACCTCGGGCCCTCAACTCGCGCTGCAAGTCTCGGATATCGGTAAAGCTCTCCACCGCCTGGGCGTCCTGGTTCCAGCCCGGGTTGAAGGTCAGCATGTTGCGCTCAAACATCCCCTGGAACAGCCCGATCACGTGGGCGCCGTTACGCAACATGAGCCAATTCTGCGCGGGGTCTCCAGCAAAAGCCGAGAAACCCAGCGCCTCGTAAAAGGCACGGGACGCGGCCAGGTTCTTGACCGCCAGGCTGACTGAGAATGCGCCGAGTTCCATGCAAGCCTCCCCTGTTGCGCGATTGATGAGTTCAGGCGCGTAATCCGAGCGCCCCTCCGGCACAGTGGCCTCACGCGCAGCCGAATCCCCACTGCGCCACGGCGTCATTCGTATCTGAACCGCCAGGCCGCGACGGCCACAAAGCCCGCCACAAAGCCCATCAAGACGACCAGTTCGTTGCCGATCGCTCCCAGGCTCGCGTTCTCGGCCATGAGCGAGTAGTACCCCTCCAGCGCGTTGCCCTGGGGTGTCAGGCGAGCGAGTATACTTATCATACCCGCCTGCCGTGTGGCAGGGATCGGTCCGATGGCGATGCAACCGCCCAGCCCCGCCAGCAAGAAACCCAGCAGCGTCCCGATGTTATCGGCTTGTTTGGGCGTGCGCGAAAGTGACGCGATCATCAGGCCAAAGGCCGCCGCCACCAGCCCCAGCAGCACGGTGAGCAGCGCCAGCGCCAGCGGCGCCTGCCCCAGCGGCATGCCAAAGACAATATTGCCCACCGCAAAGAGCATCAGCACCTGGGCACAGGTGAGCAGCGCATAGGCCAGCACCTTCCCGCCGATGACCGCCACGCGTGAGATCGGCGCGGCGATCAGGCGCCGCAGCGTGCCCGAGTCGCGCTCGCTTAGCAACGACGCCCCCGACATCCCCACGGCAAAGAACACGAACATCACCGTGATCCCGGGGAACAGCAGGGCAAAGTACATCTCCATACCGCTCAGCAGTTGCGTGCCCTGCATCGTCTCACTGACCACCGCCACCGCCGGGCGGCGGCGCATCTCGTTCAGCGTCGTCATGACGGTGCCCAGGCTCTGGGCCTCGGCCGCCCGCTGCGCCGCATCGCCGGCGCCCGCCAGCACACCCGACTCCAGCAGAACGGTACGCACGCCATGCTGTACCTCGCCCCAGATGGTCAACTCGTCAACCACCTGGTTCATGATTCCAGTGACGATGCTCGCGGCCTGGGGCTCGGCCGGGTCGACGATCACCTCTACCTCTACTGGCTCATAGGCCGCCATACGCTCGCTCAGCCCGGCCGGCAGCACAATCGCCGCCGCAGCCTGCCCTTGCGCCACGCGGTCCTCTGCCTGCGATACCGTCTGGAGCTTTTCGATGCGCAGCACAGTGATGTCATCCAGCGCCCCGACTACCTGCTCGCCGTAAATGCCGTCGTCCTCATTCACCAGACATACATCCACCAGGATGCTGGCCTCAGCCTCCTCCGTCGCAAAGGTCTGGTTCATGGCGCCATAGAGGGACGAGATCACCAGCGGCAAGACGAATAGAATCGCCAGTGAGCCGCGGTCGCGGGCGATGAGCTGAATCTCTTTCCAGGCCACCACCAGGAGAGTCCGGATGGTCTTCATCGCATCCCCCTACTCATAATCGAAACGCCAGAGGCCGATGACAAAGAACCCCGCGGCGAACAGCAAGAGCGCCAGGATCTGGGGCGCAACTGCCTCCAGTCCCAATCCGCGGATCAGCAGGTTCTCGAACCCGCGGTTCGCCCAGTACTGGGGCACGATACGCGGCAGCGGACCCAGGAACCGCTCCAAGAGAAAGAGCGGGATCATGCTGCCCCCCACTACCCCGGTGACCCATAGCAGCAGACTGGAGAGGCCGCCGATCTGGTTCTGGGTGCGGGCCAGGGCGGCGATGAGCACGCCCAGCCCGGTGGAGCAGAGCGCCACCGCCAACACCAGCAGCACCAGTGCCAGAGGATCGCTGCCGAGAGACAGGGGCTGGTGGCCCAGCAACCGCAGGCCGGCCGCGCCAAAGCCCAGAATCACAATGACCTGCACAATCACGATGAACACGTTGGGAATGGCCTTGCCGAGCAGCAGTTCGGCCCGGCTGATGGGCGCTGCCAGCAAGCGCCGAAAGGACCCTACGCGCTTTTCCTCATAGATCGATGCGGCCATCGCCTGCGCGGCGATAAAGACAAAGAGCACCATGAATCCCGGGACCGCCACACGCGCCATGTCATAGCCAGTTGCCTGCTCTTGGACATCGTCGAGCGCCTGATCGACGCCGGGCACGCGCTCGGCGACGGTTACCAGCGGGCGCTCTTTCGACGCCGCGAACTGATCGCGGGCCTGCTGCACGATGCGCGCCTCGGTGAACACCTGCTGCTCGGCGGGAAGCATGGCCTGCATATCGGCGATCTGCTGCAGGCTCGCCACGATTTGCTGCTCCAGCAGGAGGTCCTGAACGGCGCCCTCGACGACGAGGCGTACAGCCTCGCTCTGCTCGAGACTGGCATCCGGATGGTTTACCAGCCTGACGTACAGCGGCCCGGAGATGCGTTCCGGAGCGCTGAGCCCGGCCGGAATGTACAGCACACGGCCCGCCTTGCGCTCCTCCAGCAACTCACGCGCGCGTGCCTCATCGACCAACGCCACGCGCACGCCGCCCGCCGCCTCGATACCCGCGAGCAGGCTCTCCGCCGCCGGTCCGCCATCGAGGTCGACAGTCGCCAGAGCGATGCGCTCATCCCTCGGCGCTGAGGTGATGCCGGACAGCACGCCGCTAAAAATGGTGATAAAGAGCAACGGCAACAGGAACAACTGAATCAGCCAGCTTCTATCGCGCGCGAATAGCAAGAGATCCTTGACCGCGATACGCCATGCCCGCATCATATCCTCCTACTCCCGCAGCGACTTGCCGGTGAGGTGCAGGAACACGCTCTCCAGGTTGGGCTCGAGGATCTCCAGCGACGTGAGATTAATGTCGCGGGCGTTGAGCAGCCCAATCACACCCACCAGCGCGTCGCGGGCATGGTCTGCCATCAGCCGCACCTGCGTGCTGGCCTCACCGCGTCCCTCGCGCATCATGGCTTCCTCCGCTGGTGTGGGTGGAACCAGCTGCACCGACTTGATGCCGGGCAGTTCCTGCAGTGCGACCAGCACATCGCCGTCGGTGCGCGTCAGCCCCATCTGGATGATGCCGCCGCCCAGCAGGCCGATCAGGTTCTTGATCGTATCCATGGCAATGATCTTGCCCTGATCGATGATCGCCGCCCGGTCGCAGAGCAACTCCACCTCCTCCATGTAATGGCTGGTGTAAATGATGCTCATGCCTCGGCTGCGATTGAGTTGCTGCACACTCTCAAAGATGGCGTTGCGCGACTGCGGGTCGACGCCCACGGTGGGTTCGTCGAGGAACAGCAGTTCGGGCTGGTGGACCAGGCCCGCGGCGATGTTGATACGCCGCTTCATCCCGCCCGAGTAGGTGTCGATGGTCTCGTCGGCGCGCTCGCTGAGCGAAACGATGCGCAGGACGTCATCCACTCGCTCGCGCAGCGCCTTGCCACCGAGGCCATAGATCTGCCCGAAAAAGTACAGGTTGGCCCGCGCCGATAGCGCCGGGTATAGCGCCAGGTCCTGGGGCACCAGCCCGTTCAGTTTCTTGGCCCGGGCCATGTCGGTGCGAATATCGTGCCCGCCGATGCGGGCGGTGCCGTCCGTCGGCTCGAGGACGCCGGTGAGCATTGAGATGGTTGTGGTCTTGCCGGCTCCGTTGGGACCCAGTAACCCAAAGACCTCGCCCCGCTCAACGGTGAAACTGACGCCATCGACAGCCACATGGGACCCAAACTGCTTGCTGAGGTTCTCGACCTCTAGGATCGGTGGCATAGCACCCCCTTTTATGCGACACACGCAGCGAGTAGCTACACTATCATAGCCTATGCTCAGGAGGGAATTCAAGAGGTTGACAGATCAGTTTGCATGGTGGG